>JBBUES010000001.1:0-3600 GCA_038056785.1 Patescibacteria group bacterium
GAGGGCTTCCAGTATCGAGGGCTTGTCTCAAATCTTTGATACTATGAAGGCCGGCTTCGGTGCATTAAATACTTATGGCGAATAAATCGAAAGACAATTCCAAGGATGAGCCAGTACCTTCTCCATTTCTAGGAGATAGCAGGGTAGTCGCTCGTACTATTACTTCCGAGATGAAGGAGTCCTTCATCGACTACGCCATGTCGGTTATCACCGACCGTGCCTTGCCTGACGTGCGAGATGGACTCAAGCCTGTACACCGCCGCATCCTCTACTCTATGAATGAGAAAGGTTTGACTGCGACAGCGAAGACGAGAAAGTCAGCTACCGTGGTCGGAGATGTGATCGGCTCGTACCACCCCCACGGCGACATCGCTGTTTATGAATCTATGGTGGTCATGGCGCAGGAGTTCAAGATGCGTTACCCGCTTATCATCGGTCAAGGTAACTGGGGAAGTGTGGACGGCGATGGTGCGGCTGCCTACCGTTATACCGAAGCCAAGATGAGTAAGGTGGCAGGGGAGATGCTCCGTGATATCGACAAGGATACGGTAGACTTCCAGCCCAACTACGACGGTACGAAGACTGAGCCAGTAGTCCTACCTACCGTCGCTCCCAACTTACTCCTGAATGGCCAGCTTGGTATCGCGGTCGGTATGGCCACGAACATTCCTCCACACAACCTCACTGAGGTGGTCGATGCGGCTATCACTCTCTCGCGTGACCCAGAGGCGACTACTGAGGACCTTATGCAGTTCGTGAAGGGGCCCGACTTCCCTACTGGTGGCATTATTTTCAACGAGAAGGATATCCAACACGCTTACACCACCGGTCGTGGCGGTATTGTGGCACGAGGTGTGGCCGATATTGTCGAGAACAAGGCAGGGAATTTCCAAATCGTGATTACCGAGATCCCATTTAGAGTAAATAAATCAACTTTGATAGAAAAGATTGCTGAGCTTCACCGCGACAAGAAGATCGAAGGGATCAAGGGCTTGCGTGACGAGTCCGCCAAGGATATCCGCATCGTGGTGGACTTGAAGCAAGGTTCTCAGCCTCAGAAGGTTCTCAACTCTTTGTATAAGAACACTCAACTCGAAGAGACCTTCCATTTAAACTTGGTTGCATTGGTCGACGGCGTACCCCAGACTCTCTCACTCAAGGTCATCCTCGAAGAGTTCCTCAAGCACAGGAAGGAAGTGGTCAAGCGCCGAGCTACCTATGACCTCGCTCGTGCTGAGGAGCGTGAGCACATCTTGCTCGGCCTCTCTAAGGCTCTGGACCATATTGAACAGGTTATTAAACTTATTAGAGCCTCAAAGACTGTAGACGATGCTCGTGCCGGACTCATGAAGGAGTTTAAGTTCTCTGAGATCCAAGCCAACGCTATTCTCGAAATGCGCCTCCAGAAGCTCGCCGGTCTCGAGAGGAAGAAGATCGAAGATGAGCTCGCTGAAGTCCAAGCTTTCATCGCCGAGATGAAGGACTTACTCGCCTCTCCTGCCAAGATTGTAAAGGTGGTCCGTGACGAACTCGAGGCGCTTAAGGAGAAGTATGGTGATGACCGTCGTACTAGAGTGATGAAGGGCGCGGTCAAGAATCTCTCTGTCGAGGATCTTGTTGCTGAGGAGGAGAATGCACTCGTACTTACCTCTGGTGGCTACATCAAGCGCACCAACCCAGGGGAATACAAAACCCAGAAGCGTGGAGGTGTCGGTGTAGTCGACTTGGATACCAAGGAGGAAGACTTCGTCACCAACTTCCTCACTGCTTCGACTCACGACGACCTACTCTTCTTCACCGACCGAGGCAAGGCTTACCAGATTAAGATGTATGACAACCCAGAAGGTCGCCGTGCCACTCGAGGCAAGAGTATTATGAACTTCATCTCGCTTACCGATGGCGAGAAGGTGACCTCTATCCTACCTATGCCAAAGTCCGCCAAGGATATCGTGGGTTCGCTCGTGATGGTCACTGCGGATGGCACCACTAAGAAAGTTTCGGCCAAGTCCTTCACCGACGTGCGCTCCTCCGGCATTATCGCTATCAAGCTCGCTCCTGGAGACAAGCTCATCGCAGTGGAGAGTGTGGAGAAGGGTGATGATGTTTCGATAGTCACCAAAGAGGGTCAATCTATTAGATTCAAAGACTCTGATATTAGAGAGATGGGCCGCGCTGCAGGAGGTGTGCGTGGTATCAAGCTCGGCAAGGGCGACTCAGTTATAGCTGCTCATGTTATTAAAAAGGATTGGAAGAACGCTCACCTTCTCACTATCTCCGCCAACGGCTATGGCAAACGCACCGAACTCGATGAGTACAAGGTCCAAGGTCGTGGCGGTTCAGGCATTCTTACTTCTAAAGTCACTAGCAAAACTGGGGAAGTTATTTCCGCCCAAGTAGTGACCGAGGCTGAGGAAGAAGTGATCGCTATCTCGAAGAAATCTCAAGTCGTCCGTGTCGATCTCAAGGAGATCCCAGTCCTCGGCCGTCAGACTCAAGGAGTCCGCATCATGAAGCTCCGCGAAGGCGACAGCCTCGCCTCCCTCATCTGCCTATAGTGTCAAAGGGCACCTTTGACATATGGAAGTGACTTAGAGGTAGTTTTTAGATATAAATAATGTAGAGGTGATACGTATGCCAAAGGTGGTTGAAACGGTGTGCATCTGTAGGGCTTGCGGGAAGAGGTACACCTTCGAGGAGTACAAGGCCTTGCCGAAGACCATCCTAGTTCAAGGTGGGTCCGAATGGCCCACTTGTACTTGTGGGGGCAACGAAATCAGCATCACAGACGACGGCGACGAATGAAATATGGCGCACGACCTATAAGGTACGGCGCCATTCGTTCTGGGTGTCAAAGGTGCCCTTTGACACCCAGGGTTTCCTTTTCAAAATTTGAACCAAAGATTGATTTCAAGAAACTAGTTTCTGTCATGATTAGAGCTCTTTCTCCAATGTAATCCTTGTAACTGGACCAGGGGTGCTCCTTGGGGTGTTTGACCAAGTGATCCTTCACTGGGTTCATGTGGATGTAGGAAGATAACCACATTAATTGTGGGTCTGATTCAATTAGTACTGATTTGTATTGATCCTGGAAAACATGTCCCACACGCTGATACTTGGCGTTAAAGTATTTTGCGTAACTGGTGCATAGTCTAAGAACTAACTTGGCAATAGGTTCGTTTCCAGTTTGTTCAATTAGCAAATGAAAGTGGTTTGGCATTAGGCAGAAAGAGTGGAGTTTGTATCCGCCCTTACTTCCAGTGATCCTAATTCTAGAATAGGGAAGATGAAGAAGATTTTCGTTCGCCAGTTCCTCTTGAGTGAATCCTAGAGATAAACCTAGTCTTAATAAAAAGCTTCTATAATCCTGCTCATCGAGAAAAATCTTTTCTTTATTATTCCCCCGATTGTATACATGCACAAAAGTTCCTTTAGCGGACTCTTTGTAGTCTCTATTGCTCATAAATTAATTATGTCAAAGGTACCCTTTGACAGCAATGTGAATTGTCGGGTGTGAGTTGTCTGTTACACTTAGTCTATGTCCAAGTTTCAAATTGTGCTTCTCTCCGTTTTCGGCATTTTCATTTTCATAGCTGTACTAAC
>JBBUES010000002.1:0-4970 GCA_038056785.1 Patescibacteria group bacterium
GCCGTTATCTCGTGACTGGTCTGCCCAAGGAAGTGGTTCTCACTGACACGGATATCCGCGAGGCGCTTTCACAGTCGGTCGAGAGCTTGATCGAGTCTGTGCGCGAAGTGCTTGAGTCCACTCCGCCTGAAGTGCTCTCTGACATAATGCAACGTGGAGTCTATCTCGCTGGAGGTGGTGCCCTTCTCAAGGGCTTGGCGGAACTCCTGGAAAACGAAATCAATATCCCCGTTCACATTGCTGGTGATCCCCTCACCGCCGTCGCCCGTGGTACCGGTATTATTCTCGAGGACCTTGAGAGTTACCGAGACATCTTGGTTGAAAACGAAGATGAAATACCTCCCAAGAAATAGAGTTCGTGGCAGCTATTCCAAACGAGCACTCTCGCTCGTAACTATTTTTGTCGTTGGGGCTCTAGCCTTTGCCCTTTTTGATAATCTCATCATTACTGCAGTTTCTCCTCTGTGGCGGGCCGAGAACAGTTTCTCGCGCTCACTCTCCACCATGGGCACTTTTTTCAAAACACGAGGGACTCTGATCCACGAGAATGCTGCTCTCAAGGAGAGGCTCGCTTCGCTCGAACTCGAGCTTTCCGCTTTCTCGCTTAGCCGCTCTGAGAACGAAAGGCTCTTGGAGTTACTCGGTCGACAGAGCGAGGTGGGAGGTGTTGCAGCTACCGTTCTCACCCATCCGCCACAAAGTCCCTATGATCTTCTGGTCGTCGATGCTGGAGAGAAGGAAGCTCTACTTGTTGGAGCCAAGGCTTTCCTTCCCGAAGGTCCAGAGGTGGGAGTGATCACGCAGGTTTCCCCGAACTTCTCGCGGGTAAAACTGCTGAGCACTTCCGGAGAGAAGACCCAAGCTGTGCTTGAGCGTCATCAGGTGGCAGTCACGCTCGAAGGTGTAGGCGGCGGTAACTTCAAGATCGTTTTGCCAAGAGAGGCTCAAGTGGAAGTGGGGGATAGGGTCCTCTCCGCCGACCTTCAGTCTTCGCTCTTGGCTGTGGTTGAGGAGGTGAGCCTTGAGGCGACAGACTCGTTTAAGGAAGTCTTGGCCAGAAGTCCGGCCAACATCTTTACTATCCGCTTTCTCATTATCCGGCCATGAACATTCGTCTAGGAGCAGTACTAGTGCTTCTCTTGGCTATTATCTTCTTGCCCTACTGGCTTTACTTGCCGCTTCTCGGGGCTGCCATGATCGCCTTCCCTTTTTTCTGGGAAGCTATTCTGCTGGCGCTTCTGGTCGATGTGCTTTATGGAGGCGGGGTCGGTGGTGTGGCTCAACTGCTTTCCCCAATGGCTTTCGTTGCAACCCTTCTACTAATCGTGCTCTTGCCACTTAGAGAACGTATCAGAGTAAATGTCTAACCTTCTTTTTAGAAAAATAAGGAACAGTCTCGGCATGGGCAGCCGTGTCGGTCGTCGCTATCAGGATATTAATCCCGAAGACATCTTCCTTGATTCGACCAACTTGCCTGGGTTTGAAGAGCATGCTCTTGAAGGCAGAATTGAAAGACCTATGGGTACTAGAACCTTTCTAGGTATTAAGGTCATTTTCGGTATTTTGGTTTTAATACTAGTAGTTAAGCTGGGGTCCCTTTCTGTTGTGCAAGGTTCAGCTTACGCGCAGATCTCAGAAAATAATCGCCTAGAGGAGACCCTGATTTTCGCAAATCGTGGTGCCATCTTGGACAGGAATGGGCTCGAGCTTGCCACCAATGCAGTGAAAGATGATCCATCTGGTTTTGCCGGTCGACAATACGCTCCCTTCAAGGGCCTTTCCCATGTCATCGGCTATCTCAAGTACCCCTTGCGTGACAAATCCGGGGTTTATTATGAGAAGGAGTATCGAGCCAAGGATGGAGTTGAGCTGGTTTATGATGCGGTCCTGAAGGGCAAGAATGGTTTGAAGCTCAAGGAGACCGATGTTCAAGGCCAGGTGACTTCAGAGAGTGTGGTGGAGCCTCCTCAGGACGGCTCGACTGTAACACTCTCTCTCGATGCCAGAGTGACAGAACAGCTCCATCTCGCTATCGAGAGCTTGGCTCGCTCGAGCAAGTTCGTAGGAGGTGCTGGGGTGATCATGGATGTGGAGACGGGAGAGATCTTGGCCCTGACCAGTTATCCAGAATACGACTCAAATGCCTTGACCTCTGGGCTTGATCAGAAATCTTTTAGTACCCTTATCAACTCACCGGCCAAACCCTTCTTGAACCGTGTGGTCGGTGGGCTCTACACTCCGGGTTCTATTGTAAAGCCCATCATTGCGCTGGCGGCACTCCGCGAAAACATCATTTCTCCCAACAAAGAAATCTTTTCCTCAGGTTCTATTAGTGTGCTCAATCCCTATGATCCAGCCAAGCCTTCAGTTTTTGGTGACTGGAAAGCGCATGGGTATACTGCTATGAAGGAAGCTTTGGCTGTCTCTTCTGACACCTACTTCTATTCGATTGGTGGTGGCTATGGAGACCAGCGAGGGCTTGGGATTGGTCTTATTGATAAGTACTTGACCATGTTTGGATTAGAAGAGAAGACGGGTATCAAAATTTTAGGCGAGCTCTCCGGTGTAATTCCAACGCCAGAATGGAAGGCTGAGAAATTTAACGGTGACATTTGGCGTCTAGGTGATACCTACATCACCTCTATTGGGCAGTATGGCACTCAGATCAGTCCCGTGAACGCAGTGCGCTTTATAGGAGCGGTAGCAAACAAGGGCAAGATTCTTAAGCCTTCTCTCGTGGTGGGAGAAGAAGTGAATCCTGTCATCAGGTCGCTCCAATTTGATGAAGAAGATTGGCGAGTAGTGCATGAGGGAATGCGCGAGGGGGTGACGTACGGCACCTCAGTGGGACTCAATGTGTCCTACGTGAGTGCCGCTGGCAAGACTGGCACAGCCGAGATCGGCTCAGGTAAGGCCTATGTCCACTCGTGGTCGGTGGGCTTCTTCCCATATGAGAAGCCTCGCTATGCCTGGGCGGTTATTATGGAGAAGGGACCTGCTAACAACCTCTTCGGCGCCACGGGCGTGATGAGGAAGCTCTTCGACTGGATGAGTGTGAATTCCCCACAGTATTTCACTGATTTGTAATTACTGGTATTGGTGCTAATATAAACCATCAATTAATCAATTTGACCAATATATGGAGGCTGAATACTTGACCAGAGATAAGTTCAACGAGCTTGAGACGGAACTCACAAAACTCAAGACCACAAGAAGGAAGGAGATTGCTGAGGCGCTTGAATACGCCAAGAGTCTTGGAGACCTCTCCGAGAATCAGGAGTATCAGGAGGCTCGTGACAGTCAGGCTATTCTTGAAGATCGCATCAAGCATCTTGAGCACGTGATCAGGACCGCTTCCATCGTCTCCTCTCAGAACACCAACATGGTTTCTGTTGGTTCTCTCATCACCGTGGAGAAGGGCGCGGACAAGTCTAAGAAGTCTTATACCATCGTGGGTTCTGAGGAAGCTAATGCCGCTCTCGGCAAGATCTCGACCCGCTCACCACTTGGTGTCGGTGCTATGGGCAAGAAGAAGGGCGACTCGTTCTCCTTCGACACTCCAAGTGGTATAATGTCGTATAAGATTATCGACATTAAGTAATTTTGGATGTCATCAATAGATGAAATACGGGCCGCGCGTTTAGCCAAACTGGACTTACTCAAGGAGCAAGGTATTAATCCGTATCCAGCTACTACCTCACGTGACACCACAGTTGCCGATGCGATAGAGAAGTTTGAGGAAGGGAAGAATGTGATTCTGGCTGGTCGTATCCTCTCCTTGCGGGCTCAGGGCAAGATTGTCTTTCTAGACATAAGTGATGGCACTGGACGTTTCCAAGCCCTCCTCAAGAGCGGCGAGCCTCTACCGGAGAAAAATTTTGAACTATTTGAGAAAGCTTTCGACATAGGCGACTTCATAGAGGTTCGTGGCACTCTTTTTATCACCAAGAAAGGTCAGAAGACTGTGCTCGCAGAGGAAGTGAAGATGCTCTCTAAGTCTCTCCTGCCACTTCCAGAGAAATGGCACGGCCTCCAAGATGTAGAAGAAAGGTTCCGCAAACGCTACTTGGATATTCTCTCAAACCCAGAGATTAAAGATCTTTTCATCAAGAAAGCGAAATTTTGGGACGCCACTCGTAACTTTATGAAGAAGGAGGGCTTCCTCGAAGTAGAGACGCCAACACTGGAAGTCACCACTGGCGGTGCTGAGGCACGACCCTTCAAGACTCATCACAACGACTTCGACATGGACGTGTTCATGCGCATCTCTATCGGAGAACTCTGGCAGAAGAGGCTCATGGCAGCTGGGTTTGAGAAGACTTTTGAAATTGGTCGAGCTTATAGAAACGAAGGTTCCTCGCCCGAGCATACTCAAGAGTTCACCAATCTCGAGTTCTACTGGGGCTATGCTGGCTACAAGGCTGGTATGGATCTGGTGAAGCGGATGTACAGAGAGATTGCCCAGGAAGTCTTTGGCACCACACAGTTCACTACCAAGGGCTACACTTTCGATCTTGGCGACGAATGGCCAGAAATTGATTATGTCGCAGAGATCAAACAGCAGACGGGACTCGATGTCACAGACTCAGATGAAGAGGATATGAAGGATAAGCTCGATGAGCTCGGTGTGAAGTACGAGGGCACCAACAAGGAGCGCCTTACAGATAGCCTTTGGAAATACTGTCGCAAGAACATTTCGGGCCCAGCCTTCCTCGTCAACCACCCAACCCTAGTGGGTCCTCTAGCGAAGCTCAACGAGAGCGGCAAGACTGTCCAAATGTTCCAGCCGATCATCGCTGGCTCAGAAGTGGGGAGAGGTTACTCGGAGCTCAATGATCCTCTTGATCAGAAAGCCCGCTTCGAAGTCCAGCAGAAGCTGATTGAGGGAGG
The DNA here is from genome assembly GCA_038056785.1 of Patescibacteria group bacterium. Classification (GTDB taxonomy): domain Bacteria; phylum Patescibacteriota; class Minisyncoccia; order Phycocordibacterales; family Zambryskibacteraceae; genus UBA5004. Next base: position 4,891 of record JBBUES010000002.1, read on the forward strand.
GGACGAAGAGGCCATGATGCCGGACTGGGAGTTCGTCGAGATGCTTGAGTATGGTATGCCACCAACCAGCGGCTTCGGCT
>JBBUES010000003.1:0-1604 GCA_038056785.1 Patescibacteria group bacterium
AATTCAGTTGCTCAGTCTTGAAAGGAGAAGATGATGCCGACCTCACAGTTGAGCACGTCTTCAGTCACGTCAGATCACAAGAAGGGCCGACAGGCCACAAACCTGTTCCGCGCAGCGTACGACAAGGCTAGTCTGGATACGAAGAGGGCTCAAGCTCTCAACGAGAACCCAGCCTTCCCAAAAGCACTTCTTCATCTCATTGAGCAATGTTCGGCTCCCAAAGTTGATCTGGTGGCGCCGAAGGGTGGTCGCATTCACCTCATCTATGTTCCGGTCAATCCGGCGCGTAGCTGGAAGGATGCGGCAGGGGCTCTGCCAAATACTTCTTGGAGTTCTTCACATCTCCGTGAAGCTGAGAATGTCTACCTTCCCATTGAAGGTCAGACTGAGCAGCGGGAGATTGTTCTGGTCAACTTTGGCGAGACGATCGCCAATGGCCAGATCGCTCTCGATTGGGCAGAAGTCCAAGGACTTCGCCGTGCGGGTCCGCGTGAAGTGTTCGCGGTTTGTGAACACAGGATCTCACTTCACACCACTATCGGAGTGAGCTTTCTCCGTGTTGTGAGTACTGTTACTTGTGAAGCTTCGAAGAACTACCACTTGAATATCTATGCTCCAGCTGCATTCTGGTCTGGCGCTAGCCGCTTGGCAGAATTCATCCAGTTTGACAAGGAGCTCGAGAGCTACAACTGGTTTGCCTTTACTCGCTAGCATTTTCGCCCAGTCCCGAATTCGGGACTGGGCGTTCGTTTTATAAAGTATCCTTGAGGTGCAAGCTTTCTTTCATGCCGAAGAAGATGACTACGGCTATGACAAAAAAGAGTTTCTCAAATGAAAAGAAGTTGAGGGTTAGAGCGCCGATGAGGGCTCCAAGCATAATACTGACCGGTCTAGTGAGACGGAAGATGCTGAGGAGGCTGGTGTCTTCTGCCGAAATTTTTTTGAAGAAGTAGCTCTCAGTAGTTACCTCTACCAGACTGGCGCCTACTCGTGAGACCAGAAGGACGACCAGCCAAGCGGAGAAGCTCCGGCCAAGGAACGGCATGAGGAGAAGCATGGAGCCGGTGAGGAAGAAGCCGAAGGTCATAATCTCCTTCTCGCCCCACCACCTGTCTGCCACTTCTCCAGCGGGCCACTCGAGGAGGACAAATGGTAGAAGCATGATGGTGAAGATGATGCCCAACTCAGACCAAGTGAACCCAAGTGTCTCGTGGAGATAAATTGGCACGAAGATGGTCATGAGGGAGAAGAACATTTCTAAGACCAAGCGGGCGAGTGTCACAGCTCTCACGTTCCTACTGCGCCACCAAGCGCGGAGGGGTAGCGAGAGCGATTGTTGATGCTTGTGATGAATGGGGCGCCAAGGCTGGGAGTGAAGGAAGAGGGCACAAACAATAGCTCCACACAAAATGAAAGTGCCTATGAGATAAATAGGTCTAAGCGCATCACCTTTGATGATTATGGAAACTAGAAGAGGCCCCGAAGCTAAGCCAGCGTTGAGGAAGGAGTAATAAAGACCGCGGATAGAGCCGGTGTGGTGGTTGAGAGAAATTTCCTCGAGGGCAATATCGAGGTAGTAATAAGCTATAGACAGGTAACTGGAA
>JBBUES010000004.1:0-2062 GCA_038056785.1 Patescibacteria group bacterium
AAAAGGAAGAAGGAGAACACGCTGTCAATGAACTCGCGCAGAGATTCCGTACCCTCTCTCTCCCTCTCAATGATAAATGGGATCAGTACAGAGAGCGAAACTACGGAAGCCACTGTCACAAAGAGGAAGTCAGGGATACGAAAGGCTGCGTAGTAAATGTCCAATTCACTCCCCGCCCCGAACACGTGAGCCAGCAATCGGTCTCGGAGGAAAGCCAGCACTTGAGAAAGCAAGGAGAAGAACCCTAGGAGAAGTGCGGCTTGGTTGAGTGAACTGCTTTCCTTGTTCAGGAAGTCGAAGAATTTTCTAACCATAATCCCCTTATCTGGACTTTGGCTTATTGAGAGCCTCCAGTGCAGACTTAAGCTCCTTATTGTCTGGGTTGGCCGTCAAGAGAGCCTCAAGTTCTACCCTAGCTTCTTCCTTCATACCCAACTGAGTATAAGAGAGTGCTAGGTAGTACTTGGCATTGGCATAGTCCGGAGAGATTCTGAGTGCTTCCTTGAGAGAAACGAGTGCAGCTTCGAAGTCGTTGTTCGAGTACTTGAGTACACCGAGTTCGAAGTGGACACCGGCATTCTCTGGAGCCATCTTCGCCAGGACCTCGGTCGAGGCGATAGCGGCCGGAATATTCTTCTCTTGGATTTCAAGTTGAGCAAGAAGCATGTAGGCATCAGCGTAGTCCTCCTTGAGCGCTATAGAACTACGAATATAAGAGCGAGCTTCTTCAGCATTGCCCTTACCAATCTCAAGCCGAGCGAGGAAGAGAGGCAGTTCTGGGTTATTGGGGTTCCTCCTCATTGCCTCTCCGTATGCGGACTTAGCGTTCTCATAAGCTCCTTCGACCTTCAAAGGTTCTGGCACAAGTGAAGAGTAGATATTGCCCAGAGCGATCCAGTTGGCATAGGAAGCTGGATTTGCTGCCACTGCAGAGCGGGCCGCCTGAATCGAGGATCTCAGTCCTTCTTCAAAGATTGCTTTATTGGCTTCTGGATCACCTTCCTTGGAGTTAGCTGCTGCTTGAGCCTTGCTGAAGTTTAGTCGTGACAGGGAGTCGAAGTAGATGTCAGTGCTGTTGAACCTGAGAGCTTTCATTAACTCATCCCCTATTTCTTTGTAATGGTCGCCTTCGGCACTCGAGATTCTAACCGCTTTCTCAAAGTGATAAGAAGCTAGGGTTCTCTTGCCACCCAGGAAACCGAAGTAGCCCATAGCCAGAAGGGCGAGAAGCATGAAGACGAGAGCCACCGGACGAGCTGGAGTATTCTCCTTGAGGCTGACGACATAACTCGAAACCAACCCATGATCACGAGTTAGAGAGAGCAGTAAGCCAGTGAAGAGGAAGGCGAGGCAGAAGAGTGCTGAGGATGGGACATAGAAGATTACAGAAACCCAGAGGAAGAGGGAGACCAAGAGAGTAGAGATCGTGACAAATCTAACTGCCCTAGACTCAGGCACCTTATTGAGCGTCCGGAGCGCAAGCGTGAGAAGGAGAGCGAAGAAGGCTAGCCACAAGGCGCTACCCAGAATACCAGTTGAAGCAATCTGAGTGGGTATAAAACCGACTCCAAACGGGAAGGCCACACCCCAAAATGGCGTAGCGTTGATATCGAGTGGCTTGAAGATCATCCAGTCTTGGCCGAAGGTGTTGGGTCCGGAACCCAAGAGTCCTGAGTTAGAGAGCACCGCCTTGGAGATACCAAGAGTGGCCGAGAGAGTGGGGCGCACATCAGAATTACTCACTTCAAATTTCTCGGAGATAACATTATTCAATTTTCCTCGAGTCTCAGAGAGAGTGGGATTTACAAACATGAGGAGTGCAACTACAGCCAACACTATAGGTAGGAAGGTTGGTCGGGAGAAAAAGTTCTCCTTCCCCCCTTTAATATGGAACAAGAAATCCTTCTCTACCCTACTCAAGTAGACAAAGAGGAAGATTGCCGCCGCCAAGGTGAGGCCGAATGCAGTAGAAAAGCCAATAACCACCAAGAGCGCTGTGGAGAGAACAAAGACTCCATAAACAGCTGCCTTCACAGCAGGCCTCATCGGAATCATGCCGATA
>JBBUES010000005.1:0-16032 GCA_038056785.1 Patescibacteria group bacterium
GACTCACCACTTCAGGCAATCCTCCAATATGGTCCGCATCAGGATGTGTGGAGATGAGTATATCTATGGAACGGTCGCCGAAGGGCATAAGCCTGCCCAACTCAGCAACCACCTTTCTATTCTTGCCACCATCGATCAGCACCTGATGTTTGTCGGGCGTCTCAATGAAGATGGCGTCGCCCTGACCGACATCTAGAAACGAAACTTTGAGAATCTTGCTTGGCTCCTTCTGCCACACTACAATCCACACCAATATATTGGCGGCAATCAGAACCATCAAAATGGTTTCCCGCCAATGCTTTTTAGCTGTATAATCGCGATATGAAAACATTTGAAGAACGTACATTCAATATACCTAAGCTCAAAGGTATTAGCGAAAGAACTATCGAAGAACACCTCAAGCTCTATGCGGGGTATGTAAAAAACGCCAATGAATTACTTGCTAAAGAAGAGTATGACCGTCGCTTCCCTTTCGAATTCAACGGCATGCGGAACCACGAAATCTACTTCTCCAGTCTTGAGGGCGGTTCGACTTCGCTCACCGTAAATGGTCCTCTTATCCAAGCCGGTTTTGATCTTGAGAAGTTCAAAGCCCTGGCGCTAACTCGTGGCATCGGTTGGGCTATGCTTTACTACGATCCCCTTTCAAAGCAACTGATCCAAAGCTGGGTCGACGAACAACACTTGGGCCAACTCCAAGACTGTACTCCCATCCTCGCTCTCGATATGTGGGAACACTCCTACGTTGCAGACTACCAACCAAGTGGCAAGAAACAATACGTGGAAGATTTTTTCGAAAATCTTAATTGGAAAAAGATTGAAGAGAATTTTATAAAAGCTTCACAGTAGCAAAGGGAAGAGAGCTGAAGAAATGTGAGACAACTAAAATCCAAGAGAGAAGAAGATGGGTGACGAAGGTGAGAGGCCATGCGAGGACGACACTGATGTAGGAAAGGAGGACCGCGATGAAGCCTAGAAACATAGTCCATGGGACGGTGAGAAGTATCAACATATTAGCCGGCAAGGAGACGAGAGAAACATCACCCATCGAGTAGACAAGGAGCGGTAATACAGCAAGTTGAGTAGAAATGGTTTGAGCCAAAGTTTCGTAAGGTAAATATTGTTTGACGATGGGCATGATGTAGATAAGACCCAAGGTGGCGAGAAAGGAAAGCTGAAACGAAGGATCGAAAACCAGAATCTTGGGATTGTGAAGGAGCATGAGAAAGCCGGCGAAGAGGAGGGCTCGAGAAGCGGAGTAGTTCCGACCAAAGAGGCCTGCCGCGATCACTGTCATAGCCATAAGCGCCGCTCGGACCACTGTTGCCTCTCCACCTGTCATGACGACGAAGAGTGAAACCCCAATGATTGAGGCCATGGCAGGCGCATGAGGATACCTAACCCAACCTAGTTTGAGAAAAGAAGCCTGGAAAACTCTCCTGAGGAACTCCGCAATGAGAGTAATATTGAACCCCGAGAGCACCACGATGTGGATCATGCCAGCCCGGCGAAACTCCTCCAAGATGTCCTTGGGCAAGGCGTCACGACCAGCCACTATGAGCCCCATGAGCAGGCTCGCATACGGTTCGGCTAGAATAGACTTAGCTTGCTCGACGAAATTCCTTTTGATTTTAAAGAGTGCCTCCTTAACCGGATTGCCGTGCCCGCTTGAGATGATCTCTACTTCTGCAAAACCGAGTGTGTAATAAATATCATCCTTGGCCAAATATTTTCCATAATCAAAATCTCTCCCACCATCTTCACTCTCAATAATTCCCGGTCTTTCCAGCTTTCCTGTTACTTTTACCACGTCCCCGTATTGCACGGGGTGATAAAGTGGTGCTGACACCAAAACTTTTTCATCATTATCAGAACGAAACACAAATCTTCTCACATTATCTTTGTCCTCCGGTTCACTGACCGCTACCCCAGTCTCTGTGGGTATCAAGACTTCGTGGAAATCCTTCACAGCGTAGCGCAACGAACCGAGTGAGAGAGCAATAAGTAGAAGCGCTAGTAGAAAAACTTCTCGAGCTACTACCTTATTCTGAATCTTCTCTGCAAGCAGAATCCCAATACCAACTACAAATACCAGAAGTGCAACAAACGGTGAAACAAAAACAAAAGAGGAGAAGAAAACACTCCCCGCAAAACCGAGGATGAAAACTAAAACAAGGTTAGGATATTTTGTAACCGGAGCGTGCTCCATTGTAGAGAGTGATCTGCGTGTCGTCAGCAAAGCTCGTGGCAATCTCGTCACAGCGTTCATTGTATTCGTGTCCCGAGTGGCCGGCCACATATTTCCAAACTATTTGTTTTCCGTTGGCAACCGCTAACAGCAGCTGCCAAAGATCCTGGTTCAAAACCGGTTTCTTGGAAGCCGTCTTCCAATTCCTCTTCTGCCAGCCTTCGATCCAGAGAGTAATGCCCTTCATCACGTATTCAGAGTCAGTGTGAAGCTCAATTGGGGTATCACTCAGGGTGCCAGCAAATTCGAGGGCCTTGATAGCGCCCATAAGCTCCATCCTATTGTTAGTGGTGTGACTCTCCCTACCTCCTAGCTCGGCCACTCGCACTTCGTCTAAGACAATAGCCCCCCAACCCCCTGGACCTGGGTTTCCTCTCGAAGAACCGTCTGTATAAATAGTGATCATATCTCTATATTAACAATTCTGAGGCGAAGTTCAGGTCTATTCCTAAAATAGGACTTCTCGAGGTGGGCGTGGAGGGTGCAGGAGGTGGCAGTTGGAAGTAAGGAGTAAGAAGTAGGAGAGGAGAAGAAAGAGATGGCTTTAAGGCTCGAGCTCAAGGTTAACTCTAGATGCTCCTTAGTTTTGCCAAACTGTTTTACAGACTGGATGGGAGCATTCACAATCTTAAAGACCGGCTTCTCATTGCCCATACCAAAGGGAGCAAATTGCGAAACTGTTCGCCAGAGACCCTCACCAATATCGCTTAGTGAAATCACTAATCCAGATTCCAAAATTTCTTCTTCGGATGAAAGTTTGGCTAGTGCCTCTGAGAGTTTTTCTTCAAGCACACTCACTTGCTCAAGTGTGACAGAAAATCCGCCAGCCCCTTTGTGCCCACCAAATTCAATGAAAGAATTCCTGGTTCCAGTCATAAGAGCATGCAGATCATAACCGTTGTAAGAGCGGCAAGAACCCTTGAGTGTACCGTCTCCATCTCGACCCCATGCAAAAACTGGTCTTTCATATTCTTCTACAAGAGAATTACAGATCAAGCCAGCCAAACTAGGCTTCCACTCAGGGTTACCAATCACAATCACCGCAGGAATTGATTCTCTTTTCTTTAAATGCGCCTTGGCTTCCTTGACCATACTGGCCACCAAGCCCTTCCTCTCAGCATTAATCTTTTCCAAGTGCTCCGCCAGTCTCATGGCTTCGACAGGATCATCGGTGGAGAGCAGTTTGAAGGCGTCTTCGGGAATACCCATCCGTGAAGCGGCGTTGATACGAGGAGTGATCGAGAAGGTGATGTCATCTTCAGACATAGTGCGACGATCGAGATTGAGTTTATTGAAAAGGGCTGCAAGGCCTGGTCGTGGGGACCTTCTCAATACCTCAAGACCAAAATGAGCCAAGATTCTGTTTTCTCCTACGAGGGGCACCATATCGGAGAGAGTGGCGATACCAACCATGTCGAGTGACCACTTCTCAATCCCGACTTTCTGTCCGAAATTATTCTTGGCATAGATAGCTTGGACTAGCTTGTAGGCTACCGCCGAACCACAGAGTCCATCGAATGGATATTTGGAGTCTTTGAGTTTGGGATTCACGATGGCGAAAGCAGCTGGTAGCTCAGCGTGAGGTTCATGATGGTCTGTCACAATGACATTTATCCCAAGCGAGTTGGCGAGGGCAATCTCCTCGACATCAGAGATACCGCAATCAATTGTGATGATAAGTTTGGCTCCTCTTTCAGCACACTCCTTCACCGCCTCCAAGTTCATCCCATAACCCTCGTCATGGCGATGCGGAATGTAGAAGGAATGATTCTGATACCCAATCCTTTTGAAAAAGTCTGAGAGCACCACTGCCCCAGGGATACCGTCGGCATCATAGTCTGAGAAGACAACAATATGCTCACCTCTAGCTATAGCCTCAAGTACCCGATCCCGAGCTCTCTCAATGTCCGGCAAGAGGAGTGGATCATGCAAGAGGTTGTAATCCGGCTTGAGGAAAGAGTCTCTATCCTTGCTACCAATACCCCTCTCCTTGAGGAGCAGTTCAAAGATTTCTGGATAACTAGAAACTGACATAGGCAATATACTAACATTGTATTACTATTGAAATTATGAAATTTGAGTGGCAAAAGGGTTCTAGCGACCTAGTAGGGATCCTCATCATCGTCATTATCATTATCGTGATTGTGAGTGATCGTGGTGGTACTAGCAGTACTTACACCAACTCTTCCCCCTCTTCCTCAAACATAGAAGCAGTTTCAGCCACCAACGCAGTGACAGTGAGTACTGGGAACGCCGCTTACTCATACCAGCCGTACGAGGAATACATCACTCTCGAGAACCGTAGCCGCACACCAGTGAACATCACCGGCTGGCAGCTAAGAAACGGCAAGGACAAGCGCCCTTACTACTCCGGATCCACCCTCCAGAGATTCTCAGCAGACATCGCTATCATCCCCCAAGCCACCCTCATCCTCTCCCCAAGTGGCAAGTCTCTAAATCAAGATGTCATTCTCCAAAATAACGAGAGAGCGATTGTCACCACTGGATTACTTGGCAATCGTTCGCCTTACGTGATCACTAGTTTCAAGGAGAATATGTGCACTGGCTACCTCGAAGCTCTGCCGGACTACGCCTTCAACCCCTCGCTCTCACGTGGTTGTCCTCGCCCTCAGAATGAACCGGGTATGGAAAACTTGGATATCGCTTGCCGCAAGATTATCGACAACATTTCCTCATGCGAGACACCCAAGATTGGCGAACGTATCAACAACGAGTATTGCGAGAACTGCTTCGAGGGTAAGTTGCTTTCCAGTTCCTGCCAAGCCTTCATCGAGGAGCACTACAGCTACCAGGGTTGCCTCGCTTATCACCAGAATGATCCCAAATTTTCTGGTAACACTTGGCGTCTCTTCCTCGGTCGTGGCTGGGAAATGTGGGCGGAGGAATACGAATCCATCGAACTCTTCGACCGCTTCGGGCAGCTAGTCAACTACCAAAGCTACTAACATGAGAGACCCTAACTGCATTTTCTGCAAGATTGTGGCGGGAGAAATCCCTGCGTATAAAATCTACGAGGATGAAAACTTTTTAGCTTTTCTTGACATAAATCCGAGATCTGTCGGACATACTCAAGTCATTCCAAAACAACATTATAGGTGGGTATGGGATGTAAAGAATGCTGGAGAATATTTTGAAGTAGTGAGAAAGGTGGCTCTGGCACAACAGAAAGCCTTCAATACTGATTGGATACTATCGAAAATTGTGGGAGACGAAGTACAGCATGCTCACATATGGATTTTCCCGAATGCAGAAGCCTTAGGAGACAAAATGGATTTTGAAAACAACGCCAAAATGATCCACAAATTTATCTGAAATGGCCTTACTTCTTAATCTCCCCTACAGTCTCGTAGGCCTAGTGTTGGCTGCCATCTCCTTGCCTGTGAGTATGGAGACTAGGAGCATCCCACCCTCTCTTATCATTAAGGTAAAGAATTTCTGGTGGGCATTTGCATATTTTAAAAACGCTAGAGCCATGGCAATCGGTAATGTTGTCTTACTGTCACCTAAAACTGAAGTGGGTGATTTGGAACATGAACTAGTGCATGTAGAGCAACACCAGAGAGCACCCCTTATCCAACCATTTTTATATTCTTGGGAACTTTTTAAAAACGGGTATAGAAATAACAAGTATGAAAAAGAGGCCTATGAAAGAGCGGGGAATACTTACAAAGGCTAATCCCCTCTTCTAAGCTCCCAATCTAAATACATTATCTTTTCACCACAGGTGAATAATAATGTATGTATAGAATATAAAATTTTAGTGAGATTAAACCAAACCAAACTCAGATCTTAGATGCCGATCATTCTCAAGTTCCTCCACTATCAGATAAAGTAAATTCTTCCCAACCCCGTATTCTGTCTTCAAAAGAGCAATGATGTCTTCGCAATCATAGGGATAGACCCAAAGGCTCTCTTGCAGAGGATACAGGCCGGCCAACTTAAATAGATATCGAATCTTGTCTCGGACCTTCCTTTTCTTATCCGGGACATCGAAAGTGATGACTCGCCACTTGCCATCCCACTTCTTGGGTTTATTGAGGCTAAAATTATTGAATCGCCATAGTCTCAACTTCTCCTTCCCTCTTTCAGTAAGCTCGTAAAACTTGCCATTATATTTAAGTAGGCCATTCTTCACCATTTTACTCGCAGATGAAGATACAGACTCCCCCTGCCTTCTGTGGGGCATCAGGCCAAGTTTACCTAGAGCTCCAATAACATTTGGGGCAAGCAAAGCCACGCTCAATATACCCACATCAGCAACCGTTTCTAGAATGATCTTTTGCAGATCATTCTTCTTTCTTCGTTTTAGACTATTTTCCTCTAATTTACCCATACATTATATTTTCACCACAGCAAAATTATAATGTAAGGTAGTTTTTAATTCAAATTTAGTCTTACGCCAACACTATTTCAGAGCCTCAATTGCAGGTAGGGTCCCAGTAGCAAGAAAGGTAATCATCGCTCCACCGCCGGTTGAGATAAAGGAGAATTTATCAAAAAGTTTAAGCTCATGAATAGCCGAGAGTGTGTCCCCTCCTCCTACGAAGCTCTCCTTACCAGACTCAGCAATCATCCGCGCCAAGGCCAGAGTGCCTACCTTATAGCCATTTTCATAACTACCCAAGGGGCCGTTCCAGAGGATCATGCGGGCAGCATTCACTTTCTCCTTGAGTGTCTCAAGTGAAACTGGTCCAACATCGAGAATCTTGTCGTCTACCGTAATAGTGTCCTCCGGCAAGAGGATCTTGCCGCTCGCAAGGAGATCCGCTAGACCGAAGTCACCTCCGCTCACCAGTGAGCTCCCCACGTCCTCCCCTCTTTCCTTGAAGAAGTTATTGGCCAGCGCTCCTCCTACAAAGATATCATCAGCAATATTTACAAATTTCTTAAGCAAGGGGAGTTTGGTATCAAACTTGGCTCCACCTACGATGAACAGGAACGGATGCTTGGGGTAAAAGAGTTGAGAGAGCCGCCTTACCTCTTCCGCGAAGCGTAAGCCTGCGTAACTCGGTAGAAGCTTGGGCACTCCCACCAGTGAAGCGTGTTCGCGATGAGAAACTGAGAAAGCGTCGTTCACGTAAATATCCGCTTGCGCGGCAAGTTCACGGGCAAATTCCTCAGAATTCTCCTCCTCACCGGGATTCGCTCTCAAGTTTGGCAGAAGTGTGGCTCCCACTGGAAGATATTTCTCAAGAAACTCAATACTGTCTGTCGTTGATTCCAAGTGTGTGGCCACGAGCACTTGCGCCCCCTCACCCACCAAGTACTGAAGGGTGGGTAGGGAAGCTCTAATGGCGTAGTCATCAATCACTTTTCCTCCGTGCATGGGCACACTCCAATCCACTCGCACCAAGACCCGTTTACCCTTCAGATCACCTGCTTCCGTTATGAATTTCATTTATTTTCAAAAATAGCTTCGACAATTCCCACAAAACTTTTGGCATTGAGAGAAGCATGGCCCACCAACATCCCTCTTACACCTCCCGTCATGAGATCTGAAACGTTTTTGGGCTCGACTGATCCACCATAGAGAATGCTGACTTTCTCTGCCGCACTTCGGCCAAAGAGATCGCTCAACACCTTCCTCATAAAAAGGGTGGTTTGGGAAAGTTCCCCTGGGTTAATGACGTCCTTGGCACTCTTCCCTATCGCCCAAACTGGTTCATATGCCAACATGATTTTCTCTACATCCTTCTTACTGACACCAGTCAGTGAAGCTTTGATTTCTTCACGGAGGAATTCAAAGTGTTCGCCCTCAGCATCCTTCACCAACTCCCCAACACAAACAAGTGGAGTAATACCCGCCTTAAGAGCAGTCTTCACCTTCACCGCCACGTCTCTCGAGCTCTCCCCAAGAGCTCGACGTTCACTATGACCAAGGATAGCGACCTTGGTGCCAAAGCTTTTCAACATCTCCACACTCACTGTGCCTGTGTGAGCCCCCTTTTCTGTGGGGAAAAGATCTTGAGAAGCGAGTTTGGCAAAACTATTTGCTACCAACTCCATATAAGGAGCAGGTGGGGCGATGAAAAGGGTGGTTTTGCTAAAAAGGGCCTTCTTCTTGGAAAGTTCTTTCAAAAGGGCTTTGGCTTCAGGAAGTGAATTGGGGTAATTCTTCCAGTTAGCAACAAGTATCAGTTTGGACATGGGTCAATTATACCTTACTCAACCTCCTTCCAACTCGTGATTTCGAACCCGCCCGAGGGGCCAGAGGTGAAGGAAGCATCTACCATGCCCTGTTCGTAGTTGATAACAGCATTGTTTTGAAGAGAGACGGTTTTAGCTGTCACTTGGTTTAACCCTGCATTGTTGGACACCTGGACAGTGCCATAGGGGGCATAAAGGATGACGGCTCCAGCATTATTTTGTAGAACAATAGCATTTCCTGTGGTGTTAGTAGAAAGCAACATGATATAACTCTCCGAGTTACCTGACCCAGAGAAGGTGGAGCTGTTGGAAAGAGTGGAAACGCCGTCAACAATAACCATACCATCATTTGCCCCGTAACTTGAATGTAGCACCACCTCAGAACCGTTGGAGAGGGTAACGTTACCCGTCACCCAGATCGAGCCCATTACGGTGAGCTTGGCGTTGTTCGATAGCGTAAGGTTACCGCTAATCTTGACCGGGCCAAGAACATTGTTAGTACCTGAAAGGTTCTGTGATCCGATTGTTCCACCAACGGCCGCTTCGGACTTCCAATCCGTGATTTGCTCATCTGTAATAGGAAGCGGAAGAACTGTGGGGTTGGTACCAGAAGTATTGCAAGATTTATTGTTGCCAGAACCACTCTTACAATACAAAGTGCCACGCACAGTGGCGTTGTTGACCGTAGGAGCGTTGGCGTCCCCTACTAAACCAGTGCCGACCGTAACACCACTGATACTGGTCACCGCGCTCACCGAGCCGGTTACAAACGAACCGTTGGTGCCAGAAACAGTAGAATTAGAATAAATATTGCCATTCACTCCTGCATTGTTGGATAAAGAGAAACCTCCAGCACCAATCTGAATACCATAGAAGAAGGCGACGCCATCCCCAATCGAGAGATTGGTCTTAATTTTCCTCACAGCCTCACTGACGCTCCCAGTAGTGGTGACCTCCTTGCCCACCTCAGTGTCAACTGTGACAGTAGTGGCGCTTGAGCCGCCAAGCGTGAGAGTCTCTGTGGCGTCAACCGGTTGGGCTGTACTCAGTCTATAAACCACATCTTCTACCCCCGCTTCTGCCAAGAAGTAGCTCTGTCTAGAGAGAAGAAGCTGCGAAGCTATCTTCTGTTGTCTGACGATAGGGCCCACTAGCCCGAAGATAATAGTGGCTGAGATAACCAGAAAGAACATGGTAGCTACCATCATGGCCTGACCACTTTGTAAATTAATTTTATTTTTCATCTAAGTAGAATTGATGAATAGAAGGTTTCTGTGCGATAGGCTGTGCTGGTCCCACTCTCGAGTGTCATCTCTATCCTCACCCCCTCGGTACTGGTTGCATAAAAGCGGGTGAAGACCAAGTTGGTCACTGTGGTGCTGGCGTGAGTGAGAGCACCGGCATCCACACCATTCTCTCGCAATCTCAGACGTCCTCCTAAAAGATAAAATTCGCGTGAGTAGGTGGTGCCAGCATCGTCTTCTCCGTCGAGAGAAAGGAGACTGGGTGTACTTGCAACAGTATCGATAGACTCGGCTTGGCGCAACTCTCTCCCCATACGCTCAAGTGCGGAAATAGCTGAGGTCTCGATGTTGCGAGCAGACCGCACTGCCTGACTCGAGCGAGTGACCGAGAAGACCACCTGAATCACGATCACCAACATGCCCACCAAAATGGCGATGTAGACAACCATTTCGACCAATGAGAACCCCTCGATCCTACTCGGGGCATGCCCCTTTTTGTGATTAATTTTCATAAATGTTGGTGATATAGGTCGAAATGGCTTTCGTAGTGGTCGCCCCACCCTGAGCCCAAGAAACCTGCGACGAAACCAAGAGAGTGTTGGGGTCAAGGGTTCCACCCGAAGCCACGATATCACCTGTAGCATTACGCTGTACTGCTGAAAGTGAAATACGACGTTGAAAGTTGTCTACGTATTGGTTGGTACTAGTGGCCCAACTAGTACCACTTTGAAAAAGGCCGTACTCAGTATTGAGAGGAATAGTTTCAATCTTGCTGCCCCAGGAAACGTTACGCCAAAAACGGACCACCTCAAGCCCCTCTTCTGCTAGGTAGGTGACCTTTATGTTTTCGCCATTGGAGAGTGCGGTGCGCATGTAGAGACTGTGCACACCAAGGATGGTTACCACAGAAGTAAGGATAATGGCGGTCGAGATAAGCACTTCTACTAAAGTGAACCCCATTTTGTTTGATAGAAATTTAGACATTTTAATTTCTTTCTGAGACACCGATGGCACTTACCGAAATGGTTTTGTAAGTCGTGGTCGCGCTCTTGAGGTAAACCTGGAGAGTTCCGGCCTGAGCTGTGGCCCCAGTTAGACGACTAAAGATTACATTACTCCCTCCACCGAAAGAAATGTTGCGCATAGCCACACGCGAATTCAAGGTAGTCGGAACATTGGTGGCTGAACCGGAAGAGTAGACAGCTCCGCGGAAAAGCACCACTTGATCAATATCGAAATGCACACCATAGCCTGTATCTCCTACTGACGAGAGCGTCATACTGCGAGCCTCATTTAAGATTGAAACAATTAAGTCCGCATTCGTATTGAGCGCCTCGTGCTCATTAATCTTTGAAAACGAGAGAGCTACGAAACCAGTCAGAAGCGCTCCTATGGCTAGAACGATTATAATCTCAATGACTGTAAAGCCCTTTTGCATTTTATTGAATATAGTCAACTAGTGAATAGGTCGGAGCAAGCATAGAAATGGCGAAGATTCCCACACCTAAGCCAATGAAGATCATCAGCACCGGCTCAATAATAGTCGAAAGGTCCTTGGTCTTCTGATCCACCTGCTCTTCATAGAAGTCAGCGACACCCTTCAACATCTCGGCGATCTTGCCTGTCTCCTCCCCCACTGCCGTCATCTCGTCTACGAAAGCGGGATAGAGCAGCTCGTGGCGGGAGAAGACCACCGACATCGGCTCACCCTTCTGAATCCCGTTCTGTGCCTCTATCAGCACCTCTTTGTACAAGTGATTCTGGAGCACCTCTGCTGTCACTCCAAGGGCCGTGACCACTTCCACGCCAGCAGAGAGAAGAGAGGAGAGCGTGCGAGCGCTTCTTGCTGCCTGAACTTCTCTCACCATCTCACCAATAAGAGGGAGGCGAATCGAGACGCGATCAAAGAGATCCTGCCCACTCTTACTCCTATAGAAGACTACTCCGAGAGCCGCGAGAGCAAGGAGACCAGAGAGCACTAGTACAGTGTTATTGACCATGAAGTCACTAGAATAAATGAGAATCCGAGTAGGGAGTGGTAGTTGCACACCCAGGCCTTCGAAGGTGGCGGTGAGAGTTGGCACCATGAAGATGAGGAGAAGGATAGCCAGTACCACCATGACAGCGATAATCACCGCTGGGTAGATCATGGCGCCACGCACCTTCTTGACCAAGAGATAGTTCTTCTCCATCTGGAGCCCCACCATCTTGAGAGACTCAGAAACACTGCCAGACTCTTCCCCAGCCTTCACCATGGAGATGAAGAGCTGGGAGAAAACATTTGGATTTTTGCCAAGAGCCTCCGAGAGTGTCACGCCGTGACTGATCTCGCTCTCTAGATCAGACATGAGTGTCTGTACGGCCTTAGACTTAGACTGCTTACTCATGACAGAGAGAGCTCGAGTGACAGAAAGACCAGCGTCAATCATCTGCCCCAAGTTCTTGGCAAAATTGATCTTGTCCTGAGTCTTCACTCCCCCAAATAGTGAGCCAAAGGATAGGGAGAAGAAAGCTGATCCTCCACTCTTCTCTTCGTGGATACTAACCACAGTTCCACCCTCATCCCGAATCACCTTGTAGAGAGCGAGGCGATCGAGCGCTTCAGCTGAGCGTTCATAAACCTGCCCTTCCTTATTCTTCGCCTGATATTTGAAAAGGGTCATGAGTTAAAAAATTTTCAATGGTCTAATTATACCTCAGGACTACCTACTTGTTCTTGTATCCATCATGATCATCCACCTTAAGAAAATTGATTCCACCTGCTTGGTATTCAAATATAATTCTGTATCTGTAGTTTATCCAGAAGGCCCAGCATTCCGACAATTCACCGTGTAACTTATGAATGCGAAAGGTGGGATTATAGGGATTTTCTTTAAATAAAACTATTCTCTCTTTGGCTTCCGCTTTCAACCTCGGCTCAAGCTTTTTGAGCTGCCGAAGAAATCTGGGTGCATATGTAACAATCACTCACCAATTATACCCTTTTCAGCAGTTCGTCCAGATTACCGCGCAAACCCTTGCCTTCTCGAATCTCCTTTTGGGCAGCACGGACATCACGAATCAGCTTTGGACTATAAACTAATCCAATTTCAAACTGATCTTCCACATAGGCTTGAGTAGCACTCTTTAAAACAGCAGAGAAGGCAATGCCCTCCCGCTTAGCCTTCTTCATGGCCAAGTCCTTGAGCTTCTTGTCTATTTTGAATATAACTTGTTCTACCATGGTATATATACTATATATACGAAGTATATATGTCAATTCTTTCTGTAATTAGCTTACTCAGAAACCACTCTCAACACTTCTTCGATGGTAGTCGTGCCTTGGGCCGCTTTGAAGATGCCGTCTTCGATCATGGTCATCATGCCCTCTTTCTTGGCCTGCTCTTCAAGCGCACCTGCGGTCTCCCCTTTCATAATCAACTCTTTAATAGTAGGAGTCACTTTCAAAATTTCATGGATACCAATACGACTCTGGTAGCCGTCCTCAGTGTCCTTGCCCGGCACCGGTTTGTAGAAAGCGACCTTGTCCCAATCGTCCTTAGGGCCAATGATCTTCTCTGTGCGGAGAAGCTCGAGCATGCGCTCAAGAGAGACGGTGTTGGAAAGTGTCTTCAACTCTTCCTTGCTGAGGAAATACTTGGTCTTAGTAGCGGCCAGCTTCCTCACCAGTCTCTGAGCAATCACAATGTTCAAAGTAGACACTAAAAGAAATGGTTCAGCCTGCATATCGAGCAAGCGTGGGATAGCTCCGGCAGCGGAGTTGGTATGGAGAGTCGAGAGCACGAGGTGTCCGGTAAGTGAGGCGTTGATAGCAAGTGCTGCGGTCTCGTTGTCACGAATCTCCCCCACCATGATGATGTCTGGGTCCTGACGGACAAGAGTGCGGAGACCGTTGGCGAAGGTGAAGCCAATCTCAGGACGCACCTGAGTCTGATTGATGCGATTCATCTGATACTCCACCGGATCTTCGATGGTCGAAATGTTCACATTTGGAGTGTTTAGGAGGTCCAGCATGGTATAGAGCGTAGTCGTCTTACCAGAACCAGTTGGGCCAGTCGCCAAGATCATACCCGTCGTGAACTTCATCGCCCGATGAAGCTCCTCAAGCCCATGCCCGTGGAAACCTAAGCCTTCGAGAGTGAAGCCAGAGGCATTATCTCGCAAGAGACGCATGACGGTCTTCTCCCCATAGTAGGTAGGAAGAGTAGAGACACGAAAGGAAACCTTCTCACCGTCTGCATCAATCTTGAAGCGACCATCTTGTGGTAAACGCTTCTCGTCGAGCTTGAGCGAGGAGAGCACCTTGATCCTGGCCGTAATCCCGGAAGCCGTATTCTTGGGCAAGACCATGGCATCACGGAGAATGCCATCAATACGGTAACGCACTAGCACCTGATTCTCTTCCGGCTCTACATGAATATCGGAAGCATCTTGGATGATGGCGTGTTTCAAGAGCGTATCTACAATACGAACAATTGGAAAATCTTCAGCCAACTTCTTGAGATCTGCTTCTGGGGCATCTCCACCATCCGCTCTCTCGCTCACAGCCTTGAGTGCCCCAGCTTCTTTCTGAATAATATCTCCGAACTCAGCCTTGAGAGTTTTCTGGTAAGAAAGGAGGGCCCATTTGATACTCTCATCGTCAGTGAGACGTGGCAAAATCTTGAGGCCGACCTTCTTCTTTATGAAATCAATGGCGGTCAGATCCTCAGTATCGAGCATGGCTACCTCGAGAGCAGTAGCGGTCTTCTTGAAGGCAACAATATTGTGATTGCGAGCAATCGGCTCTGGAATGAGGGCAAGGACACCGAAGTCGATCTTCTGATTCTTTAAGTCCACAAAGGGAATACCGAGAATGTAAGCCTGGGCACGACGCAGATCGTCGGAAGTTAGAGTGCCCCGAGCAACAAGGGCGTCACCAATAGACGTTTGCTTCTCTATGGCAAACTTTTTGACCTCCTCTATGTCCTTCTTGGAGATGAGGCCAGAGTCAACGATAAAAGCTTCAAGCTGAGTTTCGTCAATGTACATGGATAAGCTAATTTTATCACGCAATGAGGCAAAATATGTTATGTTGTTAACAATGCTTAAGGTTAGACACCGTGAGTTTATTGTTTTTATTCTCATCATTCTGTTCCTGGGTGTACTTTCTTACTTAGTGCCTGAAAATTCATGGGAAAAAACCATTACCAAGAAACAAGCTCCAGAAATTTCCAAAATTCTCTCGCTCACCAATACCAAGGAACAGAGAGAGGAGCTTCTTAAGCTCTTAAAAAGGATAGGGCCAATCAAGGCTCAGGAAGCCATGCTCCACTCCGGACTCCCCTTCACCGGTGAGACGCATCTCTTGGTCCACACTATAGGTGATTTTATCTACGACGAATTCGGCAAGGAAGGTCTAACTTATTGCAAGGACTATTTCCTCTCAGCCTGCTATCACGCAGTGATCTTAAACACTCTTGGTGACAACGGTATTGCTGGAGTGGCTGAGGCTATGGCTCTTTGTGAAAAGGCGGGGGGCGGAACAGTATCATCCCAATGTTCACACGGCGCAGGGCATGGCTTCGTAGCCTGGCACGACTATGATCTCGTAAAGGCTCTACTGACGTGTGATGAGTTGGGGGACGAGGTGCCCAACTTTCCGTACTTCAACTGCTACGATGGCGTCTTTATGGAAAATATCTGGGGTGTCCACAACGGCGCCCCTTCAGAGAAGCGCTGGGTCAAGGCAGAGGATCTCTACTACCCCTGCAACGATCCACGTATTCCCGAGAAGTATATGAGGGGCTGCTGGTCCAACCAAGCGACACTTATTTACCAGCATGAGAAGGGTGATTTGAGGAAAACGGCCGAAGTTTGCGACACTCTAAGCAATACGGAGTACCGTGAGACTTGCTACAACAACTTCTCCCGCCAGATCCACCCACTTACTCAAGGCGGTGTCGAGAAGGTAAAATCTCTCTGTGCTAATGCCACTGGCAACGAATGGCGAGACTACTGTATCCTCACCAATATGGGGGCCTACTGGTCAGTCGGAGATCACCAGCTGCCGGCAAAAATCTGTGAAAGTTTAACTGAACCTCTAAAACAAACCTGTTTTGATCGTCTCGAAAGTCTGAAAAAGTATTAATAAGCGTATGCAGAAAATAATTTTCGCTCTCCTTCTCTTCTTGGCCCCCCTTCTCGTTTCTGCTCACGACGAGCTTATCATCCGTATGACGGCCAACGGCTTCGAGCCCAAAGAGTTGACGGTGACAAAAGGAGACGAAGTCCTCTTCATCAACAACGACGACACCAATCGTTGGCCAGCTTCCAACTTCCACCCGAGTCATACTCTCTATCCCGAATTCGACTCCATGGAAGGGGTGAAGC
>JBBUES010000006.1:0-1712 GCA_038056785.1 Patescibacteria group bacterium
CGCGAGCCGTTATTCATCGTCAGGTCATAATCACCTAGCCGCACCGGTTCGAAGCCGAGCTTGGAAAGACCTTCGATGAAAGTCGAAAGACTCTTAAACTCTTCAGCTGGAATTTCTGTTTCATAAATGAAATAAACGACACCGGAGAAATCGGGTGCCTCGTCGAAGACGAAGCCCTCCTTGTCGAGGAAGAAGCACTTTTCTCCGACTGGAGGACAGAAGAGAGCGTAAGGTTCTCGTTCGGTTACGAGAATACGAAGAGTGTTCTCTCCTTCGACATTCAACTCGACAGAGGCAAGGCGGGGAAATTCTTTCATCAGACTTGCCGCCACTTCTTCACGGGGAAAAATAGCGGCGTTGCTCTTCGGCACAAGCCAGAAATACTTACCGGAGAGCGTTGCGAGAACATTTCTCACTGCCTCCTCGTTTGCAATCACCTTAGCCCCTTCTACCGCCACTTCGGAGATGCGAAAGATTTCCAGGCGCGAAATGAAAACCAGCGCGACAAGCAACCCCAGTATGCTGAAGAATACCCAGGCAAGCTTCCTTCTGCGTTCCTGCACCCGTCTGTTGTGGTATTCCACAAGCGAGATGGTCTTGCCGGTCGAAACGATCTTAGACATGGACGAATTATAGCAAACCCTTCCCGAACCTCCCCTTGTCAGGGGAGGAGGTGATATGAATAGAGGCGTCAACCTGTCAGGTTGACGCCTCAAGACCCGAGAACCTAGGAACTTGCCTGCCCCGTCGCAGAGTTCTGCTCTGCTTTCGGGGCGAGGAGAACTGGGCTGTAGCCGCCCCACCAGTCCCCGAGCCAGTACCAGCCCACGATCACGCGGTCACCGTCACCGTCCCAGTAGAGGTACGCGACGATCACGCCCGAGCCCGTGGTCCGCTGACTCTTCCAGAGGAAAACGGTTTTACCCTTGAACTCCTCCGGGTAGGTGGGCGAATCGGCGAGCCAACCCTTGACGAGCGGGCTTTCGAGCGACATGTACCGCTCGATGAGTTTTTCGTCCTCGAGTCTCTGCTCGAGGTCGAAACCCTTGATTGAGCCGCCCGATCTCTGTTCGGGCGTGAGGTAGAGTTCGTACTGATTGGTCTTCATGACTCTCTCCTTGGCCAATATCTTATCCGAAGGTTTACCTTTATCTTTTTTCAGGTTAGCACAATTGACCTACCTTGTCAAGCTCTTTTTATTTCCCCCAACCCGTTCATGTAAGGGACAAGAATTTCGGGAATCTTTACCGAGCCGGCGGCGGTTTGGAAGTTCTCGATTAAAGAGACGAGAATGCGCGGTGTCGGAATAGCGGTGGAGTTGAGGGAATGCGCGTATTGAGTTTTGTCTTCCGCATCTTTGTATCTGATATTGAGGCGACGCGTCTGGAAATCATGGAAGTACGAGGCCGAGCCGATTTCTCTATAAGTATTCTCAAGCGGCACCCAGAGTTCGACATCGTATTTCTTAACCTGGCCGAGGCCTAAGTCGCCGCCGCAATTAATAACGGTGCGGTAAGGAATTTTCAAAGATTCTATAAACTCTTCGATATTTCTGTTCAACTCTTCGTGATATTTGACTGATTCTTCATGGCTTGCTTCGCAGAGAATAACTTGCTCGAATTTGAAGAACTCATGCACGCGGATAAGACCCTTTATGTCTTTCGAATAACTTCCGGCTTCGCGGCGGAAACAGGGCGAGAAGGCGAGAATTT
>JBBUES010000007.1:0-4231 GCA_038056785.1 Patescibacteria group bacterium
AAAGCCCGCTTCGAAGTCCAGCAGAAGCTGATTGAGGGAGGGGCCGAAGAGGCCATGATGCCGGACTGGGAGTTCGTCGAGATGCTTGAACACGGCATGCCTCCTACCTGCGGCTTCGGCTTCGGTGAACGCCTCTTCGCCTTCCTTGCCGACAAACCACTCCGTGAAGTGCAGCTCTTCCCCCTCATGCGCCCTAAGTAGTAGGTATTTACTTTTTAATAATTTAGTGTACAGTGCAAAAGGAGGTTGCCTGATGCTTGCTATCGCTTCACTTGGTCTTCCTGTTGGCACTCGCACGTTGCAAGAGGCAGCTGCGTTCGCTGCTCAGCACCCAGTTCGGGTCTGGACTGATCCACTCGTTTTCTGGGCGCTGTTCTTCCTGTTCTGCTTCATGTGGGGTCGCCACCTCGACCGGCGCGACCAAGCAAGGCGAGCTCACGCTAGCTGACGCGGCAGGACAGTTCAAAGAGGCGGACCCCACAAGGTCCGCCTGCTTTTATTTCCTTTCTCTAATCTCAGTTTTCAGCTTCTCGACCAATTCTTCGGGAGACATGACTCCAAGGTTGCCGGAGTCGCGGCTTTCGACAGTCACTTTTTTATCTGCGAGTTCCTTGTCGCCGATTACGAGAGCGTAGGGGACCTTCTCAGTTTTCGTATTTCTAATCTTCTTGCCGAGAGTTTCGTCTGAGATATCGAGCTCGACACGAATACCGGCTTCCTTGAGCTTGTCCATGACCTCAGTGGCGTAGAGGAAGTGTCCTTCGCCGATAGGTAAGATCTTGACCTGCACAGGTGCGAGCCAGAGAGGGAAGGCGCCAATATATTTTTCAATCAGTAAGGCCATAGTGCGTTCGATCGAGCCTATAGAGGAGCGATGGACTACAAAAGCTCTGTGTTTCTGACCATCTTCACCTGTATAGTCGAGCTCGAAGCGTTGAGGAGAGGATAGGTCGTATTGAACGGTGAAGGCGGTATCCTCCTTGCCGTTGGCGTTCTTCATCTGGACATCAATCTTCGGTCCATAGAATGCTGCTTCATCCTTGGCTTCGATGAATTCCTTGCCACGACCCTTCATCAGATCTCTGAGGAGGCCCTCGGCCTTCTCCCAGCCGGCATCGTCTTTGTAATATTTCTCAGTATTGTCTCTGTCACCCATGGAGAGGCGGTACCAATAATCCTTGCCGTACTCAAGACCCAAGACGCCGTTGGCATAGTCAATCAAATCTAGGGCGTTGCCCATCTCTTCAACCGCTTGCTCTTCATCCTTGCAGATAATGTGAGCGTCAGAAAGGCAGAAGCTGCGAACACGGAGTAGGCCCATGAGTTCTCCTGATTGCTCGTAGCGGTAGAGTTGTGCTAACTCTGCAATGCGCATCGGTAGGTCTCGGTAGCTTCTGGGTTTGGTGAGATAGAGCTCGAAGTGATGAGGGCAGGTCATTGGGCGGAGCATAAACTCCTCATCATCTACGACGATAGGCGCATACATCGAGTCTTTGTAGTGAGGATAGTGGCCAGATTTCTTGTAGAGATCGAGCTTGGCGATATCTGGAGTACGGACGTGGAGGTAGCCACGTTTGATTTCCTCGTCCACGATAAAGCGCTCGAGTTCACGGCGCACGGTGGCTCCCTTGGGTAGCCAGAGGGGAAGACCCTTGCCTACAGTGTCGGAGAAGGTAAATAACTCCAGCTCCTTGCCCAGTTTCTTATGGTCTCGTTCGTTTAGTTCAGACATAAGCAAAATAGTACCAGAAAATAACCTTATTTAAAGGGTTGGATTGACTATTGACAAATAGCACGTAATATGCTAATGTACACACAGAGCATAATGCTCAACTTTTGGAGGTTCAGATGGCGTCCATCGTTCTTGTCGGCTTGTTTACCCTCTTCGTCGTCTTGTCGAACAAGATCGGTTTCCGCGCTTGCCCAAAATGCAAGAGCAGGCTGACGACCCAGCACTACGGTGGGCGCTCAATGGACTCTCACATTGGGGCTGTCCGCACCTGGGACATCCTCGCATGCATGCGCTGCAAGCATGAAGCTGCGATCAACTGCGAGGTCGAGAGAGATCAGCCCAGGTACTGACCCGTTCGCCGCCGCCCTAGGTCGCCCAGACTATCGGGCGGCTTTCGTTTTATAAAGCTTTAATCTTATACCAACCCGTCGACCTGCCAGGTTGACGGGTTGGGTGTATAATTAACTTATGATTGGAGATATTGCCCATGTCTGTAATAGAGGGGTAGAAAAGCGTCAAATTTTTATTGATAAAAAGGACTATCTGCGCTTCGTAGAGAATCTTTATCTACTCAACAACAAAGACGGAAAGTTGCGAACTGAAAGGAAAGATATCTTTCAAAATCCTACGCTCCTACCAGAACAAGATAAGTTGGTAGAGATTCTTAGGTGGGTCATTTTACCAAATCATTACCATCTTTTAATCAAAGAGGTTGTTGAAGGTGGGATAGTGGAATTTACGAAGCGACTTGGCAATGCTTATACCAAATACTTTAATATCAAATATGATGGGAGAAGCGGCTATTTGTTTCAAAATAGCGCCAAAATTCTTGTAATTCGAGAGGATCGACATTATTTATATATCCCTTTCTATATTGATCTCAACGCATTAGATCTTTCTCATGTACCGCTAAAGAAAGAAAAAGTTTTTAATTTCCTTATGGATTATGAGTGGTCAAGCTTCAAAGATTTTTATTCAGTGAGTCAGTATGCCCCTGTTATAAATCAGGAGGAGTTCTACGGGAACTTCGATTTTGATGCAGATAGCTACAAAAAGCAGGTCGTCAACCTGGCAGGTCGACGGGTAGAGTTGGAAGAGGAAATTTCTTAGTTCTTACAGGGCCTTTATCTTATCTGCAATGAAGGAGGTTTCGCCTTTTCTTTTGGAGACCTTGCCTTTAATAGCTATACAGGCGTTGGGGAGGATGAAGTCCTTGAACTCGGTGTAGACTCTGGGGAAGATCGCAACCTCTATGATGCCTGAGAAGTCAGCCAACTTCATGAAGACCATTTGCTCATTGTTCTTGGTGGTGACGGTGCGGATCTCCTCGACTATGCCGCCTATCACTGACTCAGTGTTTTCCTTGAATTCCATCAACTTCTTGATATTGATTTCTTTGTTAGCAAACTTTTCCTTATAAGCATCAAGTGGATGGCCAGAGATATAGAGGCCGAGGAGGTCTTTCTCCCAGCCGAGCTTCTCTTTCATAGAAGCCGCTGCTCCTGATGTCGAGAGTCGGAGAGTGGGTGCCTCACCGGTGCTTTCCATTAGTCCAAATAAGCTATTCTGATTCTCATTCACATTCATCTGTTCCTTGTGATAGCCGAGAAGGGTCTCTGTGTTGGCAAGGAGGTGGCCGCGCTCGCCGAACTCGTCCATGGCACCAGACTTGATGAGGGCCTCGAGTGACTTCTTATTCAAATTTCTATCCTTGATTCTATCGAGGAAGTCCGCCAAGCTTTTGAATTGACCGTTGGCTTTGCGTTCTGCGGTGATAGCACTCGAGATGCCTTGGCCAAAGTTCTTGATAGTCGTGAGACCGAATCTAATTTTATATTTACCCTTGCCCTCCGAAGCCTCGGCGGAGGATGGGACCACGCTGAATTGTGAAAAGCTTTCGTTGATAGAGGGAGGTAGGACCTCGATACCCATGCGCTTACATTCCCTGACCATGCCACCAATAGTCTCGACATCGCCAGATTCTGCAGTGAGAACGGCGGACATGTAGATCTCAGGGTGGTTGGCCTTGAGATAGGCTGTCACGTAAGCAATGTGACCGTAGCTCGCTGCATGAGCCTTGTTGAAGCCGTAGCCTTGGAAGGGCACGAAGAGCTCCCAGAGAGCCTCAGATCTCTCCCTGCTCATGCCACCGTGCTTCTGGCAGCCCTCGACGAACATGACATGCTGCTTCTTCATCTCCTCTGGGATCTTCTTGCCGACCGCCTTGCGGAATTTGTCCACTTCGCCCCAGCTATATCCTGCCACCTCGATCGCGGTCATGAGGAGGTCGTCTTGGTAGACGAGCACGCCGTAGGTAGGCTCGAGGAAGTTCTTCATCTTGGGATGCATGTAGGTTACAGACTTCCTGCCATGCTTACGCGCAATGTATTCTTGAATGTTGTCCATGGGACCAGGGCGGTAGAGGGCCACCATGACGTTGAAGTCGTGGAAGACAGAGGGCTTGAGCTCAGTGAGCGCCTTGGTCAAACCGGACCCCGT
>JBBUES010000008.1:0-5414 GCA_038056785.1 Patescibacteria group bacterium
GAAGACTCTGTTCTTGGCACTACTGTTCGCCGTAACGATGGACCACGTTCAGAACGAGCCCAGCGCTCCGGAGTTGCTCACTTACCGTTTAGAGCCGCTCAACTTCGAGTTCAAGGCTCCCACCACGTGGAAGGCGGCCCAGCTCGGAGAGGATGGGGTCATGCTCTCTCCTGGTCTCGAGAAGTGGGAAGAGGCGCTGCCTCCCCCGAACCATCCGTGGTTCATGGTCCTCAAGCCAGACGAGGGGGTCTGCTCTCTGGATGATCGGGGCCGGCCCGTCTTCGGTTTTGCTGAGGGGAAGGCCGAAGCCAAGATTTGTCGAGCAGGCATGTTTGTCCTCTTCGGCTATTGGGAGAGGGACAGAGAGCAGAGGGAACATGTCCGCGAGATGCTCGAGATTCTCGAGAGCTTCCGGAGGCTCAGGTGACTGAATACGCCCGCAGCCCTTATATAAGGGCTGCGGGCGGCACTGTTTCTGGGCTTTTTGAAATTTGCCAAAAGTGGTGGGACAGCTATAATTTAGCCACTTATGAATGATTATGAGAATCAGGGCTTTTTCCGTCAGAATGTCGTTTGGCTGGTCGTGCTTGCCGCAGTAGTGATCTTTGGAGTCCTACTCTTCAATGGTTGGGACAAGATTGTGAACGAAAAGGTAGACAGTATGTCTACCGTGAGAGGCAACTTCAGTTGCTTGCCACTAAGGTCTGGTGCCACCGCCTCAGCTGACACTTGCATGCTTGGGGTGAGAACCAACGATGGTGCGAGCTATGCTCTCGACATCAGCCGCATTCAGGATGCCAACACCGATCTCAGGGTAGATGACACTATCGCAGTCACCGGCTTCCTCCTACCTGAAACACAAGTCTCAGGCACTCAATGGGAAGACTACGATGTCCGCGGGATCATCAAGGTGAATACGCTACTTCGAACTCGCTAGTGCGCCACAGCGATACATAAAACAGAACGAGCTCCTGCCAAATGCAGAGCTCGTTTTGCTTCGTTGAGGGTGGCGCCGGTGGTGGTCACATCATCTATGAGTACGACGAATTGTCCGGAGACCATGGCGGGGTTTTGTACTTGCATGGAATCCTGAAGATTGGCCAACCTCTCCTTCTTGGTAGTGGTCTTGGTCTGACTCTCCGTGTATCTAACTTTTATTAACTCTCTTGGTAAGTATTGGAGTCGACCTCCTGCATCGAGCGCTTTCACAGCACTAGTCAGAATCTCAGCTTGGTTCCAGCCACGCTCGAGACGACGCTGATCTGAGGTTGGCATTGGAAGAAGTGTCACGGTCTCATACTTTTCGAAAACATTTCTCTCCTGCAACTCATCCATTATGACGTCATAGAGAAGAGTGGCCACACTTTTCGCCAGAGTGCGGTTGCCTTTGTACTTGATTTCCCAGATTATTTCCTTGACCAAGGGATCTTGATAGCTGAAGAGGGCGAGAGTGTCTCGTTCGCCGAGCGTACTTCTCGGCAAAATATTCAGAAGCTCGTCTGGTCGCAGGTTTTCAAGCTTGAGTACTTGTGCGGAAGTAGGATAAAGGAATTCTGACAAACTTTTCCATATTGCTTTGAGCATTTGCATAGGCTGTCTGTGTTATTATAGCTCCATGGCTTGGTTTTCTAATTTGTTCCAAAAGGAAGAGGGCAGCGCACTCGGTATTGATATCGGCTCAGCCGGTATCAAGATCGTGCAACTCAAGAGGAAGAACGGTCGAGCCGTGCTCGAAACCTATGGCGAACTCTCGCTCGGCCCTTATGGTGGGAAGGGTGTAGGGCAAGCTGTGGTCTTGCCACCCGAGAAGATTGCGGGAGCACTCATGGACCTGATGAATGAGAAGGAGGTCAATGTCACCACCAAGAATTGCGGGCTCTCTATCCCTTTCTCCTCCTCGCTCATGTCGGAGATAGAGATGCCGGAGGTGCCCGAGAAGCAGTTGGCCACCATGGTGCCACTTGAGGCGAGGAAGTATATCCCAGTGCCAATCTCGGAGGTGATGCTCGACTGGTCTATTATTCCTAGGAGTGAAATTGTGGAGAATGGCACCCCTTCTCAAGAGGGGACTGCTACTGGCAAGGTGAATGTGCTCGTTGTCGCTATTCACAATGACACAATTGCTCGCTACCAGAGTATTGTCACTCAAGCAGGCCTCAATGCGAGCTTCTTTGAGATTGAGATCTTCTCCACCATGCGCTCGGTCTTGGATGAGACACTTCGCCCAGTACTAATCATAGACATGGGGGCAGCCTCGACCAAGCTCTATATCCTAGAGCGTGGAGTGATTCGCAACTCGCACACGGTAAACCGCGGGGCACAGGATATCACCACCACTCTCTCGCAGTCCTTGGGCATCTCACTTGAGCAGGCGGAGGTGATGAAGCGAGATGTCGGGCTTCTCGGTCCAGACCAGAATGTCACCGACATAATCTCTCTCGCCCTCGATTACATCTTCTCCGAAGTGAACACTGTTATGCTGGACTTCGAGAAGAAGCACAACAAAACTCTTTCCAAGACGATGTTGGTGGGTGGAGGCGCGGCTCTCAAGGGTATTCTCGAGCTTTCCAAAAGTAATTTGAAAACCGAAGTGGAACTCGGTCTACCTTTCAACAAGGTGGCGGCTCCGGCTTTCCTCGACAACATCTTGCGTGCCACTGGTCCCGAGTTCGCCGTCGCTATCGGCTTGGCGCTGCGTAAACTCTCAGAAGGGGAGTAGGAGTTATAAACACTTTGTGTATCGGAAAGGGGAGAATTGCTTTATAATTTAGATAGTTCATGCAACCGCAATTTCAATCATCTTTTATTCCCAAGGGTCCTACTTCTTCCAGCATTCCTTCTGGTGGCATGAATATGCCGAGAAGGAAGCAGATGGACTTATTTTCTTTTGCCGCGAGCGCGCTCTTCACGCTTTCTATAGTTTTGGCCGGCGGGGTTTTCCTCTATCAACTTTTCCTCAACTACAGCATCTCTCAAATGAAGGGGGAGTTAGAGAGTGCTAGAGCGGCACTAGAGCCTGAGACGGTCAATACGCTTATCCGCCTCAACTCACGCCTGGTTTCTACAGAAAGCTTGATCAAGAACCACCAGATCATTACCCCGATTTTTGATTTCCTTGAAATCTCGACTCCTAAGACGGTGCGCTACACAGATTTCAACTTCAACAACACCACCAAGGGCCCTGAGCTTATTATCCAGGGCCAGGCTGTGAGTTATGCGGCGCTGGCTGCGGCTGCAGAGACCTTCGACAAGGCTGACACTTACTTCGCTAGCACCGTTTTCTCTGACCTCAAGCTTGACGATAAGGGGAACGTGATCTTTACCTTGAGAACTCAAGTGAAGCCTGCCGCCCTCTCCTATGAACGTACAGTCAAAACTATCGAGGCCCCAGCTGTCATACCAGAAGCCACCACGACTGTGACCACTACTCCTTAATTATGAAAAGCTCATCCAACATTGCCCTCATAGTTCTTGCGATCGGCCTTTTCTTCAGTTTTACTTCACCGGCCTACCAGGAGATTAAGACGCTCCAAGCTTCTGCTGGAGAATACCGCAGTGTGATAGACAACGCTTCCCATATCGCCGAGACTCGTGACGCTCTTTTGGTGAATTACGAATCAATTCCAAAAGTTGAAATCGACCGCCTCTCCAAGGTGTTGCCTGACAACATAGATGCAGTGCGTCTTGCCCTCGACCTCGACACGATTGCCGGACGTTATGGTGTGGCTATTAAGGACCTTCAGGTGGAAACCAAGCCGAACCAAAATCTGACTCTGGCGGTTCTGCCAGACCACTCTCAGTCGTACCAGAGTGCGACTGTGACCTTCAGCTTTGTATCCAACTATAGCAACTTCGCCAAACTACTGACGGATCTTGAGAAGAGTCTTCGTATCATGGATGTGAAGTCGGTAATCTTCAAGGCGGCTGAGACTGGACTCTACGAGCACCGAGTGACGGTCAGTACCTATTGGCTCAAATAAAATTATGCAAGCAATATTTAAAAGCAAAGCTTTCCTCGGAATCGTTCTCCTCTTTATCCTTGGAACGTTGGGATATCGTTTCTTTGTGACTACTGACGTGCCGACAGAAGAATCCGCTCTTTCTATTGGCAAAGATCTCACTGATCTCTCAGATCAGCTCTCGCGAGCGCAACTCTCGCAAGCCCTTTTTAGCACACCAAGTTATAAGTATCTTACTGATTTTACTGCTCCCATTCCCCAACAGACTATAGGTAGGAATAATCCTTTCGACATTATTGGCCGCGACTAAACAAGCCATGGCCACTACTTCTAGCAAAGATCGAGGCCAGAGCATCCCCGAGCGAGACCTGAAGGATCTCGTGGTTGCTGGTAAGGTACTAGCCTTTATTCCGCAAGATGCGGCGGAACATTATCGTATCGTACCACTCTCACTTACTGATGGTGTCCTTGAGGTGGGTGCAGTCGATCCATATGATCTTGAGGCGCGTGATGCGCTTAACTTTATCTCGGCTAAAGCTGGGATTCCCTACAAACTTTTCCTCATTAGTGAAAAGGATTTGAACAAAGTGCTCGATATGTATCAAGGTCTCTCTGGAGAGGTGACTCAGGCACTCTCAGAATTTGATACCCAATCGACTACTCCGGTCGAGAAAGACAAGAGCGAAAACAAAGAAGATGAGACACACATAGTCGAGGATGCCCCAGTAACCAAGGTGGTGGGCACTATTCTGACCTATGCTTCTGAGGGTCGTGCTTCCGATATTCACATTGAGCCTACTCGAGAGAATGTCCGAGTACGCTTCCGTGTGGATGGTGACCTCAACACTTCGCTCACCCTGCCTCTCAAGGTGCACTCGGCTGTAGTCGCACGCATCAAGATCCTTTCCAATATGCGTCTCGACGAGAAGCGTAAGCCGCAGGACGGACGCTTCTCGACCATGGTCGGGGAGAAGAAGATTGACTTCCGCGTTTCTACCTTCCCAACTTACTACGGCGAGAAGGTAGTAATGCGCATCCTCGATCAGTCCAAGGAGCTCCAAGGTCTCGATACTATGGGCTTCTCGGCTGACAACTTGGTTGCCATTCGTCGTGCGATCCAGAAGCCTTATGGTCTCATCCTGATCTCTGGCCCGACCGGTTCCGGCAAGTCCACCACTCTCTACGCCATGCTCAACGAGGTGGATAAGGACCACAAGAACGTACTCTCCCTTGAGGACCCAGTTGAATACTCTATGGATGGCGTTTCTCAGTCACAAATTAGTCCAGAAATTGATTACACCTTTGCGACCGGCTTGCGCACCACTCTGCGTCAAGACCCGGATATCATCATGGTGGGAGAGATCCGCGACAAGGAGACCGCTCAGCTGGCGATCCAAGCTGCTCTTACTGGCCACCTCGTGTTCTCCACTATTCACACCAACAACGCCATTGGCG
>JBBUES010000009.1:0-7491 GCA_038056785.1 Patescibacteria group bacterium
AGCAAAGAGGGTAAGGGCTGCGTGGAAGAAGCCCTAGGGAGTGCCGGCATGAGCTATGACCTTGCCAAGGGTGCCCTCTTCTTGGTTGGAAAGAAATTTGTTGATAAGTTTTTTACCGAAGATTCTGCTCAAGAGAAAGGCGATACTGTATCCGAGAGCATCACCGACAACGACGTATAGAAACCCCGGCCAGAAGCCGAAGAGTAAGCCAACGAGAGGGTAGAGAGGGGAACCAGAGAGAGGGGCGATGACGATGGTAGAAGTCTTGAGCAGTATAAAGACCAATGGTCCCCAGACTCCAGCCTGCTCGACCCAAACCTTGACCGAGCTAAGGTCAATGAAGTAGGCGATAGCTATGATAACAAGGACGGTCAGGCCTAGACCCCAAAAGTTGAATTCTCTGCCCGCTGGTTTTGTGCTTAACTCGTTCATCTAGAACAGTTTAGCAGGTTTTGGTATGGGGATTACTCCTGAACCACTAAGCGTATACTGTATACATGAAGTCTAAGTGGTACGAGTATAAACTAGAGGCAAGAAAATTGAGAGCTACGGGGTGGTCCCTCAAGGCTATTCAAAAGAAATTAGGTGTTCCACTTTCTACCCTAAGTGGCTGGGTAAGGGATGTGGAGCTAAGTGAAAAACAAAAAGCTGTTTTAAAAAAGAAATGGCAGCAAGCTTTGGTGGACGCTAGAGTGAAGGCAGCGCGTTGGCACAACGAGCAAAAGAAACTAAGGCTTGAGAAAGCAGAGGGCGAGGCCCGTAAATCGCTGGAAAAACTAGATTTATCGGATAAATCGGTTCTAGATCTGGCCTTAGCACTTTTGTACTTAGGAGAAGGCAGCAAGAAGACTTTGGGAACTAGTATTGGTAATTCGGATCCTCAGATCCTGAGGTTCTTTCTGGCTGTAATGAGAAATAACTACGCAATAGGTAGTGAGAGTGTGAAATGCGAGTTGCATTTACGTGCGGATCAGAGTTCAGAATTAATCAAAAAGTTTTGGTCTAAAGAACTGAAAATACCTCTTAAGCAATTTACTACCATTAGTGTAGATGAGAGAACTAGAGGAAGGGCTACGTATTCGACATATAAAGGGGTCTGTGTACTAAGATGTGGTAACGTTGCCATTCAAAGAAAATTAGTTTACCTTAGTAAGGTATTCTGTGAAAAAGTGATAGAAAAATGCGCGGTTAGCTCATTTGGTAGAGCGTCCGATTGACGTTCGGGAGGCGACAGGTTCGAACCCTGTACTGCGCACACTCTCTTGATTTCCAGTAACTTACAGTCGAGTTAAACGTCTTCATACAGAGACCCTTTACGGGTCCATATTCCTATGGTAAGGTATGGGCCGCTTCGTTCATTCACCCTCTGGAGGATTTTCTGATGAAGAGACTGCTTGTGGCCACTCTGGCCCTACTCATGACCCTTCCGGCCTTGGCTGCGGCGCAAGACAGGCCCCAGCCGGCCCCGCCCAAAAGCGAGACCACGGTTACGGTCGCCGCAACGGGCAACGCCTCGCCCACGGTGGTGGTGAACTCACCACCCCAACAGCAGGTCGCCCCAGCCGGCAACACCTCGGCACCCGCGCCGGCCACTGGCAAGCCTTCGGGCGAACCGGCGAAACCGGCCGCCGAGGCTCCCAAGGCGCCGCCGATCCGGTCCTTCGTGGACCCCAACACCGTCTTCAAGTCGCCCGACGACTGGGCCGACAAGCTTGAGATGTGCGACAGCAAGAAGACGCCGTGGCGTCTCACCTGCAAGGAATTGCTGAGGTCGTTCAACGCTCTCGAGCAGTTCGATGACTTCGACAGCATCCAGGAGGTCGCAGCTTACATCCGCGAGGAGATCGGCGTAAGGCCGTGTCCCTCACCTGAGGTGGAGCTCGAGATTGCTGGGGCGCAGGGCGACGATGCCGTCTACGTCAAACGCCAGTGTCGGCCAAACGAGTCCTTGTTCGTCGACATCGGCAAGGGGCTGGCGCTGGCATCAACAATCTGCGGACAATATATCCGCAACGAGGTTGGCTTCTTCAGTGCCACCACGGATAGCCCCGTCGAGGCTTCGATCGGCGATCCGGAACTCACGAACCTCAGGGCATCGATCGACGAGATTGCTCGTCGGATGACGGCTGATAGGAATCGGGCCAAGGAGAAGAAAGTCGATTCTCATTGGTATACCCCGACACCAGCCAAGGTCGGCGCCGCGGCCGTTGTTGCGGTAGCAGTGGTCTGTGCAGTGGCCCCGGGTCACTGCGGACTGATTCGACAGGAGCAGAAAGTCGTGCAGAACGTGTGCATTGGCGGCGCTTGCCGCTAGTCCCAGAAGACGTTTGCGAGGCGACCACATGGTCGCCTCGCAGGAAGTCTTCTGGGACTTTTCTCTTAGTGAGCGTGCACGTATAGGTAGATATCCTCAAGCGCCTTCACTGCATCTCCTGCAGCGATATTGTTCTGGTGGAAGAGACCGTCGGTGGAATCCCCAGCCGCCCAGATGCCGAGGGTGTTAGTGCGTTGGTTCTTGGGATCGACAGTGATCTGCTTATATTCATTCAAATTGACCACACCTTCGGCAAACCAAGTGGTTGGCACGAGACCAATTTCTACAAAAATGCCTCCGACCTTGAGTTCATGCTCACCATCAGCATCTTTATAAATAAAAGCGTTTACAAATTTATCACCCCTCACCTCTACAGGTACTGCACCCTTCACAGCTTTCATCTTGGGATTTTTGAGCACTGCTTCGACTGTCATTTCGTCCGCTTTGAAAACATCTGAACGGTTGAGGAGAGTGACTGAGTTGGCATAGGCAAGGAGTTGAGCCGCACTCTCGAAGCCGGCGTTGCCTCCACCGATCACTACAACATCCTGTCCAGCAAAGAGCGGTCCATCGCAAGAAGCACAGTAGCTGATCCCCTTGTTATCAAACTCATTAGCGCCCGGAACCTCGAGCTTGCGACGAGTAGAGCCGGTCGCAATTAAGACAGTCTTCGCTTGGTATGATCCGTTGGAGGTCTTAACTTCAAAACCACTGTCTATCTTAGAAATTTTCTCGACAGTTTCTGGAACCTTCACTGTGACAGATTCACCAGCATAGGTTCGCAAGTGCGCCTCGAGCAGCTTGCCGAAGTCTGGGCCAGCGATGTTGGGAGTGCCGATCCAGTTCTCGATACCGACTGACTCGGTGCTCTGACCGCCGAAGGTTTCGGTGACGAGGAGAGTCTTCAAGCGTTTCCTGGCAGCGTAAACGCCGGCACTAACGCCGGCGGGTCCGCCTCCGATGATAGCTAGGTCATACATAAGTAGACAGTATACAGTAGATAGTAGACAGCGAGCAAAAATTTATTTGCTACAACTGTTTACTGACTACTATCTACTAATTACTTGAGTTTGCTCCTTCGCAGGAACGCTGGTACAGCAGACCAGTCATCGTCGTTGTCCTCAATAGGAGTAGCGGTAGGAGTGCCCATAGGTTTCTTCACATCCACATTCAAGTTTTCCTTGGGAACTGGTCTCTCGACAGTGGGAGCGATAGTGTTGAAGATCTTGCCTCGACCCTTGTCCTCATCTTCTTTGAAGTTCTGGAAGAGGGATGTGGACTTGGCCTTGAAGTTGTTCTCGGGGAAGTTCGAGGCGATGACAGTGATCTTGATCTCACCTTTCTTGAGCTTCTCGTCGCGGACAGTACCGAAGATAATCTTGGCATTCGGATCGACGGATTCGGTGATCACCTTGGCAGCATCTTGGATCTCGAACATGGTGAGGTCGTCGCCTCCAGCGATGGAGAAGAGTACGCCTTTGGCACCGTTGATAGAGATCTCGAGAAGTGGGGAGGAGATGGCAGCACGAGCAGCGTCGGTGGCCCTGTTCTCACCTGAGGCGACACCAATACCCATGAGAGCGGCACCAGAGTTCTCGAGCACGGAGCGGATGTCGGCGAAGTCGATGTTGATGATACCTGGGGTGGTGATGAGGTCTGAGATGCCCTCGACAGCTTCCTTCAAGATATTGTCGCAGATAGCGAAGGCGTTCTTGGCGGTGAGGTTCTTCTCGACAGTTTGGAGAAGGCGATCGTTGGGGATGATGATGAGAGCGTCGACAGATTGCTTGAGTTCTTCGATAGCCTGTTCTGCGATACGCATTCTCTGCTGACCTTCGAAGAAGAAGGGCTTGGTGACGACTGCCACAGTGAGGCAACCGCTCTCCTTGGCGGTCTTGGCGACGACAGGAGCGGCTCCTGAGCCAGTACCTCCGCCTGTGCCACAAGTGACGAAGACCATGTCAGCACCCTTGATGCCTTCTTGGACTTCTTCCTTGGTTTCCTCAACAGCACGCTTGCCGAGCTCGGGGTTCATGCCGGTGCCGAGACCGCGAGTGAGGTTCTTGCCGATGTGAATCTTCTTCTTGGCGAGCGAGTTGTGGAGATCCTGCGCATCAGTGTTGATCGCAATAAACTCAACCCCCTTCACCTTGGAATTGACCATGTGGTTCACTGTGTTGCCTCCGGAACCGCCGACTCCGACGACCTTGATTCGAGCGAAAGATTCTACTTCTGGTTTGATTTGCGGCATGAATTTATATAAATGATTGGGCCTATCTTACCACCCTACTTTTAAAATGAAAGCGATTGACCAAGATATAGAAATGTGTCTTGTTTTCTAGTCCTTAGGGAAGGAGTTGGGAAAGCCAGCGAGAAATCCTGCGTACCATTCTCTGTCCATCTTCTGTGGTGATCGGAGCTTTCCTCGAGCCCATGAAGCTGCCTTCGTCGTTGGAATTAAAACCGAGTAAAGCCAGACCGCAAGCGGTGGCCCAAACGTTGTCCTTGATCTTACTCTTCTCACCTGAGCCGAAGTGGATCTCGGCAGTTTGAGCAGGGAGTGAGAGCGCTGCTTCTGCAAAGGTGCGTAAGCCAGAGATTGCGGCGCTGCCACCAGTGAGCACTACTCCGGCTGGGAGGAGGGAGTCACGGCCAATCTTCTTCAAATGGTTTTCTATGAGTTCAAAACAGTCATCGAGACGAGCCGAGACGATCTCATCGAGTTTCTTCTTCACATAGGGAGTGCGGGAGAGACCGCCGAGCTTCACGTTCTCGGCTTCGTTCAAGGGCATTTTGAGTCCGAGAGCGATGTCGTTGGTGATGTCCTCGCCTCCGACTGGGAAGACTTCGAGTGAGACGGGGTTGTTGTTCTCGAAGGTGATAACCGAGAGGGTCTCTGCTCCAATGTCTGCAAGGAGGCAACCCACTCGGCGTTGCTTCTTGCCGACGGTCACGAAGCTAGCGGCTACTGGGGCGGCGACCACGTCGATCACCTCGATACCTGCTGCTTCAACTGTCTTAATAAGATCCGCCAAGTGGTGTTCGAGACAGGTGATGAAAAGGGCTTTGACTTCAAGTTTCTGAGCCTTGAGTCCCACCGGCTCACCCCAAGAAACCTTGCCGTCTATTTTGTATTCCGTGGGGATGGTGTTGATAATCCTTTTGTTCAGAGAGACGGCTTTGGGGATAGCTTGCTCCGCAGCCTCCAGAGCGAGGGCGACGTCGCGTTCAGTGATCTCTAAGTCTGCCCGAGTGATAGCGGTTGAACCGGAGGAGATAAGGGAAGAAAGCCCAATGCCGCCGAAGGAGACATAGGCTCGGCGCACCTTTACGTTCGCTGTCTTCTCGGCTTTCTCTACAGCCATACGCACACTCTCTGAGGCCTCTTCGATGCTGGTAATGAAGCCTCGCTCCATCCCTCTCGTATCTGCGGTACCGGTACCGATGATCTTGGGCACGAAGTGTCCCTCTTGTTCTAGTCCCTGCGCGATAATAACCTTAGTCTCTGAAGTACCGATATCAATTCCTACTGCGATTTGGCGTGCCATTGAGAATTTGTTGTTCGAGCTTCTCCATCTTATCTCCATGTGACATTCCTTTCAAATGAAGTGAACCGTGGATAAAGAGATGTGTGACACTAAATCCTTTCAATGTTGAAAGATCTATGAAGATTTCTCCAGCAGTTTTCGAAATAGGGAAGGAGAGGACGTTGGTAGCGTGATCCTTGTCACGATAAGTCTTGTTTAGACGTTTGGAGAGTGCTGGCCCGCAGAAAACGAGAGAGAGTTCATACTTCTTCCCAAGTATGCGGTCCTTAATATTAGCAAAATCGACCCTGGGGAGGGGTCGGCGAGTTTGATTTGTAATAGAGAGCGACACAGGAGGAATTATCTGCGCTTCCTAGCAAACTTGGAGACCTCAGCAATCTTGCCGAGCTTGACGAGCTCTGCGGTCACTTCCTTCTTCTTGAGGAAGGCCACGGTCTTCGCCTTGCGGGTATTAGCAGAAGGGACTCGCTCGCTGTAGCGCTTGGAGCGGACACGGGGGAGAACACCGGCACCTTGGACACGCTTAGTGAAGCGTCTGAGGACGCTGAGGTTGTTTTCATTGGGGCCTTTGACGACCTCTATATTGACGTTGGCTTGAGCCATATTTGTAGCCCCAGTACTCTAACACGACCCTCAAATAATGGCAATAATAGACCCCAATTTCGTCTATTGACAAATAGGTCTGGATATGCTATCATGTACAAAGAGGTTACCAATGAAAAACTTTCTCTCTCTGTGCACTTGGGCAGCCCTCGCCGGCGCTGCCCTCTCGATCGCAGTGGTGTCCGTCCTCTAGGGCGAACACCACCCCGAAGCTCAAGCGTCTCCGCTTGAGCTTCTTCGTTTTTATAACTTAATACTTTTGAGATACGCAGGGAGCTCGGCTAGGGGTATGGTGTCTTGAGCGCGGGTGACCATGTTGCGGATGGTGGCGGTGCCGTCTAGGGCCTCCTTCTGGCCAATGATGATGAGGTAGGAGACTTTGAGACTTTCTGCACCCTCTAGTTGGGCGGTGAGCTTGTCCTTGCCGATGAAGTGATGCACGGGGATGCGGTCCTTGCGCAGATTTTCTATCAGACCCAAGGTTTTAATCTTGGCATCACGGCCGAGTTGGACCAGGTAGAACTTGGGTTTGGGTAATTCTTTATACACCTTCTTCTCCGCACCCTCCTCATTGCTGAGAAAGATAGAAACAGAGGCCATAGGGATCTCCTTCCTCATCCCTAACTTCTTGGAGAGACGGGAGTAGCGATAGCCCATTGCGAGGATCTCTGGTGCCTCGGGAGACAGCTCACGTTCGATGCCTGTCGAGCGGATCGAGAAGACGGTGTGGGAAGCATGGTTCTTTTCACCCACCAACTCCGGTGCGAGTGAGAATTCTACCCCGAGCGCCTCTACGAACTCCAAGACCTCCTTGAAGTGGCTGCGGGCTTGTGCAGAGAGGAAGGAGAGGGAAGAGGGAGCAGCGGTGCGGAACTGAATCATTTCTTCGTCTTGGTGGCGGAAAAGGTTGAAGATGGCGGTCGGATCGGGCATTCCGTCAGCGTACTACACTGACAGGCTGTACGTATCAACGCCAAGCACGGGCGTTCGGATCAGCCACCGGAGGAACGATGACGTCGAGCACCC
>JBBUES010000009.1:7501-12043 GCA_038056785.1 Patescibacteria group bacterium
TTCCTTGAGTTTCTCTTTGCTACTATCACTAAGAGCAGAGCCGAATTTCTTGGCGTAGTTGTGGAGTTCGCGTTCATAGTTGGCGAGGGACTCCTTGTCTCCAATAGAGTTGAGCTCTACCTTGAGGTTCTGGTAGCCTTCCTCAGCGAGGATCGAGAGTGCGGCACGGATAAGAGCTGCTTCGGCGAGACCAGATGGGCAGCCAATGAAGTGGAGGTTGTAACCAGCCTTTTTCTTGATAGCTGGTTTTCTATATGCGAGGGCCAGTGGGTGGGGTAGGGCGGCAAAGTTTTCTTTGAGATAGGTGCGGATGAGGGCCGCCTTCTCGGCGGCGTCGAAGTGAGGGTGGGCGACGCAGTGGGCCACAGATTCTAAGTCCGTTTGAGTGATCTTGGGAGCGTTGATCGGGATGAAGCCGAAGTAAGAGGCCGTAATGAGAGGCTTGTCGAACTCATTGACTTGCCAGCTGGGCCTCTTGTCTCGGGTGAGCATGATCAGTTGGTGGTGTTAGTTTCTTGGTAGGCTGCAGCGCCAGGGAAGAAGGCGGGTGGTAGGAAGCGGATGAACGGTCGGCCCACGATGTTGTCTCTGGGCACGGCTCCCCAGATACGTGAGTCGGCGCTTTGGGCTCGGTTGTCTCCCATGACGAAGTACTCTGCCTCACTCAACTGGAAGGTGCTGGTGTCAGACTTAGTAAGCTTCACATAAGGTTCCTCGAGAGTGAGCCCGTTTTGATTGGTATTATTGTAAATTGTGACTTGCCCATTGTTTATTTGAACCTTTTCACCCGGTAGGCCGATGATGCGCTTGATGAAGTACTTGGAAGGATCCTTGGGATACTTAAAGATGAGCACTTCGCCACGCTCTGGCTCACGGAAGTGGTAGGAAAGCTCGTCTACTACAAGGTACTGGCCATTCTTGAAGGTTGGATCCATAGAAGCTCCGTCGACTATGAAGGGCTGGGCGATGTAGAGGCGGAAGGGGACGACGATAATGATCGAGAGGAGGACAAGCTTCACTAATTCTCTCCAGAAGTTTTGAGGTTTTTGTTCTGGAGTTTCCATAAAGTTGCTAAGATTGTATTATCTAAGTTCATTTGACACAATAGCAATATGTATATCGTCGTAGGTTTAGGCAATCCAAGTGAGGAATATGCACGTACTCGTCATAACACAGGACGTATGTGTGCAGACTTCGTTGCGGCCCGCCTCGCGTCGACAAGCAATAGTCGCGAGTCGAGGCGGGAGAAAGTGAAGGGGGTGAAGGTGGTGGTGCCAGATACCTTCATGAACCACTCAGGCAAGTTTGTCGTCAAGCATGTGAAGAGCAAGAAAGCTGCTGAGAAGCTCGTTGTGATTTATGACGATCTCGATTTACCACTTGGTGCGATGAAAATTTCTTATAACCGTAGTTCTGGTGGGCACAGAGGAGTCGAGTCAATTATTAAGGCACTTAAGACCGAAGCGTTCATCCGGATTCGTATCGGCATCTCACCTTCCACTCCATCAGGCAAACTCAAGAAGCCCAAGGGCGAGAAGAATGTCGAGAAGCACATCCTCAGTGAGTTTAAAAAGGCGGAGATGGAAGTGCTGAAAAAAGTTTTCAAAAACGTGGTCACAGCAGTCGAAGTGATCAAGGAGAGTGGCTACGAGCAGGCGATGACGGAGTTTAATTCTTAAATAAAGTTCAACGCCGCAATCTTGTGATTGCGGCGTGTATTCTTAATTTTTGCATTCTATTTAGAGGTTTCCTGAAGTTTTGACCTCACTTCCACGACAGCCTTCTTGAACCATTCGGAATTGAACTTCTTGCCGAAGTGTTCCTCGACTTTCCCAAGGGACATAGGGCAATACAGGTTGAGCTCCCGTGAGATGAAGGCGTCGATCAGTAATGGTCCACCGAGTGTCCCGATAGGGTACACATCGATCACGTTGCCACTCGATGTGACGATCCAACTGTGGTCAAAGCCGGGACTGCGATAAAACCCGTCGTAGAATCCCAGGCCGAAGGTTGTCGACACCGCCCTGGCCAAGATGTGGCAGGAGAGTTCAACCTTCTCGTCCTTGTCATTTCGGATATCGAAGTCGGGGAGTGCTTCCACGGCCGCCCTGATGCGTTTCCAGAGCTCGATGTCAGCAGGCGGTAGCTGGCTTACCACGTAAGGAGTCATCCTCATGCCTTTCGAAGGAGGTTAATGTCTGAAGGCACATTACGCTTAAAAGAAAAACACCGCAAATGTGGTGTTTGGTTGGCTAACATCCGATGTTAGCCATATAATAGGTGTCTATGTTGAGAGAAAACCTAGCACCGGGAGAGCACTACCACATTTGCAACAGAGGAGTAGGAAAGCAGGTTATTTTTCATGAAAATAATGACTACTTTCGATTTTTGTTCCTCATTCTCTACTTTCAATCTACAAAAAAAGTTGAGCATATTGGTCGAATGGTCAAGGACTTTGCAATCTCACTTGGTCAACATCGGATGTTGACCAAGTTGGGGCAGAAGGTCGTGAAGGGTCGAACTGTTGAATTGGTAGCTTTCTGCCTTATGCCTAATCATTTCCATCTCATTTTGAAAGAGGTCGAAGAAGGTGGAATTTCATCTTATATGCAACGAATTCTCAACGCCTATGGGAAGTATTACAACGCTAAGTATGAGAAGTCGGGGCATGTTTTCCAAGGAGCTTTTCGTTCTAATCATGTAGCAGATGATCGATACATGCACCATCTTTCAGCTTATATACACAGGAATCCGCGGGAGATAAGAAGTTGGGTGAATAAGGAGAGCTGGTACGTCTGGTCTAGTTATCAGGATTTTATTGGTAAGAATCGTTGGGGCAGTTTGCTGGTGCCTGATGTGGTTATGGGTGAATTCAAGGATAAGAATCATTACGAGAAGTTTGTCAGAACAAGTCCAACCAAAAGGCTACTAGGAGAGTTGGAGTATTAGTGGCGAGTTGGCTAACATCGGATGTTGGCCAAGTTGTTGTTTGACAATATGCTGCAAAGTCAGTAGTTTCTTAGCTAGAAGGAGTGACAGAGATGCCGATAGATACAGATCTTCCAACTGGGAAGGCCATCCTCGAAGAGGTGATGGCTTGCTCGGTGGACAGCGGTTCTAGCTTCCACATCCTGCAGCTCATCTGTAGGGTGGAGATTACCGACAGACACGACGAGATCATCGCTCAAATACGCCTGCACATCCCGTTCATGGTGGGGCAGTTCGCTCACCACGTGGAGTTGGCCGAAGAGGCTATCGCCAGCCTGGAGCGCAAGAAGAAGGCAGTGCAGACCAAGAAGAACGACGCCGCTTTCGACGAGGCTCTCGGCGACGATGGCCACCAGGTGTTCTATAAGTGACCTGATTTCCGTGTTCTAGATGTGCAAATGGCTCGACGTAAGACGTCGAGCCATTCTGTTTTCAATCAAGTCAAACAAAAACCCCCTTTGGGGGGATTTTTTGTTTCGAAAGTTTAGATTTACTTTTTCTCGACGTATGAGAGTGCCATCTTCTGTTCCTTGGGATCGAAGAGGGTGATCTTGAAGGAGTAGTTCTTGCCCATCTCGAGCTTCTCACGGAGCTTGTCCTCACCACCGAACTCGGAGATGTGGATGAGACCAGCCACACCTTCTTCAATAGAAGCGAGGGCGCCGTGCTTGTTGTACTTGATGATCACACCTTCGACGACGTCATCCTTCTTGTACTTCTTGGAAGCTTCGTTCCAAGGATTCTCCTTAAGTGCCTTGATCGAGAGGGAGATCTTGTCATCCTTGATCTCAATGACCTTGACCCTCACCTTCTCACCGATCTTGAACATGGTCTTAGGATTCTCGACGAGACCCCAGTCGATCTCAGAGATATGCACGAGGCCCTCGAGACCCTCCTCGAGCTTCACGAAGACGCCGAAGTCTACCAAGCCGGTCACTTCGCCATTTACCTCGTCGCCTAGAGCGTAACGGGAGACAATGTTTTCCTTGTCCTTAGTCTCAGGGGACTTCTCGGAGAAGATGAGTTTGCCCTCCTTGGGGTTCACGCCAATGATCGTGACCAAGAGTCTTTCACCAACAAGCTTCTTCAACTCATCGAGAATCTTGTCCTTGTCACCATCCGCAATGCGAGGGTAGTGCTCAGGCTTGAGCTGGGAAGCTGGCAAGAAGCCAGTGATACCCTGCCAGTTGATGATAAGACCACCCTTGTTGGCCTCGCTGATGGGGAGGTCGAAGGTGCGCTTCTCTTTGATAGCTTCCTCGGCCTCGGACCAAATCAGAGCCTGGCGAGCTTCCTTGAGAGAGATCTCAATGTAGCCTTCCTTGCCGCCAATGCCGACCACCTTTCCATTAACTGTGGCTCCAACACCAATTCTCTTAATAATGTCTCGGGCGTTCTGGAATTCACGTCCGTAGATGATACCGGTACCGAAGGGAGGGAGGTCTACGTAGACTGCGCCCTTGTCGATAGAGATCACTGGGCCCTCGACTAGGTCGTCGACCGCTGGGGGATTGGGGAGCTTCTCTAGATACGCATCTAGAACCGGATTATCGG
>JBBUES010000010.1:0-3672 GCA_038056785.1 Patescibacteria group bacterium
AACCAGTTCCTTAAAAATAGGTTCGGGTTCCTTGTGGGTCAAGAGATCAATAATGAACCCAATGAGAAAACCGACGAAGGCCCAGTAGAGTATGACAAAAAGAAATTCATGCCCTTGGATGATCGCTGGGGTGTCAAAAATTTTATAAACCGCAACCAGTGGCAAGAAGATCGGCACTGCAAAGCTGTCAGCTAGACACTCGCCTTCGCAGAAGGCTTTGAATACAAAAAAGAAGGAAACGAGTATCGGAGCAATCAGTGCTCCTTGGAACGAAGAGGGAATGCGTTGCATTCCTAAATTATAGCCTATCTTGAGACGTATGGTAGAAGACCCAAGAAGCGAGCACGCTTTATAGCCATAGCAAGTTCTCGCTGATCGCCAGAAGGAATGCCTGAGCGTTTCCTAGACTGAATACGAGCATGAGGAGTGAGAAACTTCTTAAGAGTCTCTACATCCTTGTAGTCGATATGAGCAATCTTATTGTCTTTGAAGTAATTTTTCTTTTCCATATGAATTAAAATGGTATATCGTCAATGTTAATATTTTCTTCTGGATACTCGATAGCATCTGCCGGTGGTGCTGGCTGGTCATCCTGCTTAGTGCTTGCTGGCTGTGTTGCTGGAGCACCTGCGCCTCCCGGTTTTGGCCCGAACTGGATCCTGTCGGCCACAATCTCGGTGCGATACTTCTTCTGACCATCAGTACCATCCCAACTTCTGGTCTGCATACGACCCTCGGCGAGGATGGAAGCCCCCTTCCTCAAGTACTGAGCGCTAGTCTCAGCTTGGCGACCGAAGACTACGATGTTGTGGTAATCAGTGGATTCCTGCTTGGCGCCGTTCTTGTCCTTCCAGACACGGTTCGTAGCTAGAGAGAGAGTACAGACTTGGATACCAGATGGCAAGGAGCGGAGCTCCGGATCTCGGGTAAGATTGCCTATAACGATCGCTCGGTTGAAATACATGTTTCTATTCTACTACAGCTTCTACTGGAGCTATCTCCTCAGGAGCCTCGGCTAGAGCCTTCTCCTCTCTAGCCTTCTCTAGGAGAGCCTCACGAGCCTTGGCGAAGGTGAAGCTTGACTCACGAGGAGCCTTCACGATGAGGAAGCGTAGAAGCTCTTCAACCTTGTCGAGTTCTGCCTTGACCTCTGGGGCTACAGCGGGCTCAAGTTCACACTTCATCCAGCCCATGTAAGCCTCGTTAGCCACATACTTGCTGGCCCCCACGGTCTTGCTCATAGTGTAAGCAAGATCCTGCTTCACTGGATCTTCCCCATCGAGATTCTGGCCACCCGCCTTGGTGACTACAGCCTTCATCTTTTCCACCACAGCAGGAAGCCCCTCTTCAGGGATGCTTGGTAGTATAAGATAGCCTACTTCGTAAATTTGCATTGCTGGGTTACCTTATCATATTTATAGCGTTCTCGACAAGAGCCCCTCGCACAAGCTCGAAC
The DNA here is from genome assembly GCA_038056785.1 of Patescibacteria group bacterium. Classification (GTDB taxonomy): domain Bacteria; phylum Patescibacteriota; class Minisyncoccia; order Phycocordibacterales; family Zambryskibacteraceae; genus UBA5004. The sequence continues at coordinate 1,457 of JBBUES010000010.1, forward strand.
TCTTGTCCCCTTATCTCGGCGATCCTTGCCACAACCTCAGAAACGTAGCTTGGTTCGTTCCTCTTGCCCCTGTATGGCACGGGAGCTACATAAGGGGCGTCGGTTTCGGACATAATCATATTCAAAGGCGCCCTTTTGATCACTTCGTCATAGTCAGTGGTGAAAGTAATCACTCCGGTGAAGGAGATGGTGAAGCCAATAGCGAAGAGTCTCTCAGCCACTTCAAATCTACCAGCAAAGAAGTGCACATTGCCTCTCAGCTTTTCCCCATACTTTGCCTTGAGGGGTTCTAGGAAAGAAACGATTTCTTCCTCAGCGTTTCTCCCATGAATCATGAGAGGTTTGTCATGCCTCACGGCAAATTCGATCTGATCTAAGAAAAGCTTGACCTGCCTTTCATAGTCCTGAGTTTTATCAGCTTGGAAGAAGTCTAGTCCGCACTCCCCGATCGCCACAACCTTGGGACTTTTCACTAGCTCTTCGAAAGCAACTGCATCGAAACTGATTGAGGGATCATCTACAGGATGAATTCCTACTGAGGCATAGATACCATCGTGCTTCTCGGCTATCTCAACCGCTTTCTTTGAATTCTCCAAGTCAGTGCCAATGACAATAGTGTGAGTGCTAGTCTCCTTCAGCCTCCCAATCACCTCTTCTAGATCACCTTCGTACTTAGAAGAGTTGAGGTGTGAATGGATATCAAAGTATTTAGGCATCGTTTTTCACTTTATATTCCAAAAGTAAGTACGAATTCTCCAATGGCTCAGCACGCACCAGTTCAAGGGCTTTAATTTTGAACAATTCGTCTCTAGAATGTAGCGACTCCCCATCCATCAAAGTAGAGGTATCTTTACCTCCAACCATAGCCGGGGCCACCACCAAAAGAATTCTGTCTATTAAACCTTCTCTAATCCAAGAAGCATTCATTGTCCCACCTGTTTGAATAGTGATGCGTTCTACACCATACTTCTCCTTAAGAGTTCTAAGGGCATCTGCCAAATCAATCTTCTCCTCATACTTAAGTATTTGTATGTTAGGAAAATCATTCTTAACTTTAAAAGCAGGGTGCTGTGAGTTAGTGGTAATGATATAGAGAGTTTGGCTTTTCTTAGCTAGATAAGCTGTGCCATTTTTGTTTAGATGAGGTTTACTGTCTATTACTATAAAACTGACTGGGGTCTTTTCGGGTTCATCCTTCTTCTCATTAAATCCAATTTTTTCAAAAACCCTTCCTGAGTTAAGTGAGTGAAGATCTGTTTGCTGTTCCAGATCGTAGTATTGCTTATTCCCCTCTCTCACTCCATCAATTAGCTTGTAGTCTGTGTCTGTATCCATTGCATCAGTATCTCCGGTAGAAATCTTTCCATCTACAGAAACTAAAAGAAATAAAGTTGTATAAGGTCTAGGCATTGAGACGTGGAAAGAGATTCTCAGGCTTTTTATTTTCGCTAATAGTACTGATAATCTTGGCGCTCACCTCAGGCATAAAGATAGAGAGTGACTGAGCAATATGCGAAAGCTTGGTGACCATCTGGTTAATCACCACCTTATCTTTACTTTCCCAAGGCTTCTCCTGTTGGATGAAAACATCGAGCGCAGTAATTTCACTCCAGATATGATCCATGGCTCTTTGGAAATTAAACTCGGAAAGCAATGTGGCAATGGTACCGTGGGATTCGTAAGGAGCCACATCACACTTCTCCAAATATGTTTCGCTGAGCTTCATAATGCGTGACACTTGGTTGCCCAAACCATTTACTAGATTGGCCCTATACCACTCATCAAGAGACGTGTCCGTCACATCAGTGTCCTCTGTAGAATGCACATGTCGCAGGAGAAGGTAACGTGTCACATCTGTGCCGTACTTAGCCACCAAGTCATATGGGTTAATCACATTGCCCAAGGACTTACTCATCTTGTGACCTCCGGAGTTAATAAACCCGTGATAAAAAATTTGATCAGTATTCTTGAGCCCAGCGGAGAAGAGCATGGCTTGCCACATGAGAGACTGGAAACGCACCTGATCTTTGCCAGCCACCTGGACTGTCACACCTTCTGTCCAAAACTTCTTGAAGTTCCCCTCCTCGCTAGGCCAACCAAGAGTAGAAATGTAGCTAGTAAGGGCATCGAACCAGACATACATTACCTGAGTGTCGTCCCCCGGCACTGGGATCCCCCAAGCCAAGCGGCTCTTCTCACGCGAAATGCTGAAACCC
>JBBUES010000011.1:0-1142 GCA_038056785.1 Patescibacteria group bacterium
GCTCGCGCATGACCACCATGGTAGCGGCCATCTCGCTCATGCCCCCCTTCACCTTCCGCTGGACTTCGTCCCCTATCTTCTTGAAGAATTCTGGGTGTCTATCCATGGCGCCCAAAAGCATATCCCGCTGTGCTTCTGGAACGTCCTTCATCTTGTGTTTGAGTGCCTGCTTGAGGAAAAAGTCTTTGATACCCATATTCGTATTATACAGGTGCTAGGTTCTAGCTGCTAGGTGCTAGCACCTTGATTCAAATAGTGCTTGAGAGTATAGATCCAGTCTTCCTCGTCCTCCTCGCCATCCTGCTTCTGACCTAGGAGCCACTCGAGGTATGAGCGGTCCGTCTTCACCACATCTTCCAGAAGCCTGCCCTTATGCTTGCCGAAAGGCATCACCCTGAAAATCGAGGGCGTCGATGAGATTTCAATCATTTTCCCTATGGCCTCCTCATCACTCCCGCAACTCTCCCTCACTTTATTGAATAGGCGCCCGAAGAGAGCCTTCAAGACGTTCACATCCCCTTCTGCGTCATGGGCGTTACCTGCCACTTCCAAATCCAAGAAGTACCTCAAGAACTGAAGATTATATTCTGGAATCTTATTCTCAGAATCCAAATATCTGGCCACTCTAAGGGTGCAGATATGGCGTGGCACCTCGAGACCCTCATTTTTGAGCATGGCGATGTCGAAAGCGGCGGTGTGTGCGACCAGCACGCCCTCTTTGAGCAAGCCTTCGAGTTCCCTTTTCATTTCAGATTGCGAGAAGACTTCTGCATTCTCGACCATTTTGTTGGTGATGTGCGTGATACTCATCGCCTTCACCGAGATAGGTACAGGTGGCTTGAAGTACTCTGTCCTCAACTTCCCACCCACCTCATAACAAACTTGGCAAAGCCTATCCGTCTTCGGTTCATTGCCAGTCGTTTCTGTATCTAAGAAAATTAATTCACGCATGAGAATAGCTTACAGCTTCTAGCTGCTAGCTGCTAGCCTTTATAAAACGAAAGAGCGCTGGTCAGGCGCTCTCGACATGTTTACAGACCGATTTCGAATCAGATTTCCATGTAGCCTGGAGGAAGGGGCTGGGGGCAGAACTCTGCCGGTGTGATGAACGCCTTCATAGTTCTATTGCGATCTACAGAAGC
>JBBUES010000011.1:1152-8871 GCA_038056785.1 Patescibacteria group bacterium
ACACACCTGCGACCAATTGAACAGGTCAACCTCCATCTCCTTATCTTTCACCTTTTTCAGGATCTTCTTTTCAAAATCCTGAGATGAACCAGTGTCCACCTCCACAGTCAGACTGCCCTTATGCCGTCGCAGGATTTTGTTGTCCTGAAAGACCCGAGTGTCACGATAGAGACGAGTTGGACCCGCTACGCCTCTTGGTGGAACCACAACTACTATGTTGGCTCGCAGAATCTTCTCTCCGTCTGCGGTCACACCAATGGCTTCGGCGAAGTCGGCTTCCGCCTCTCTTCGAACTTGTGCAATATCCAGAGCTACCAAGTCACAGAGAAGCTCCCGAGCCTTTGCAGCCTTTGGCGTATGCCGCCACCAGGTTGCGAAGATCGCGTCCATCACCATGGGTGACGGAGCTTCATACTTCACGATTGTACGTGGTCGGCCGCTTGCGTCTGCGGAGAGATCCCAGTAGAACGCTTCCGGTCCCGCTTCACACTCTCCCTTCCAAATGATGATCGGAGAATGAACGTACGGGTAGTACACCTCGAAGCTCTTTGGGTCGAGTCCTTCGAGAAGCGGGCGAAGCTTGGCGCGATGCTGGATTTGTTCGTCGAGTTCATAGTACCCCATATCCTGGGGCACTCTTGCCAAGGGCTCGGCATACTCCCGCAGTAGCTCGATAGGGCGCGAATGGGCAAAGAGCATCAGCCTGTCCCCGAACGAACAGCAGTGGTTCCACTGCTCGACATCCGGATGACGGGCCTTCTTCTGCTTCTCAAGCCACTTCTCGATATTGGCTCGACCGAAGTAGTTCTCTTCGGCGAACCTCCCACGCACAAAACCCTCTCTCAATTCACTGACCGATTTCTTAAACAGCATTTCAGCCTCCTACAGCTGGGTTTGATGGTTTTCTAGGCCTCCAAACATCTTTTATCATTATACAATATAAATTAGCTATCTACAAATGAGTTGCTATTGTACACCGCAGAGTGCCGTGAGGGCATTTAGATCCGCTTCTGTTAACTTACCGGCCTCGCTTTCGTTCAAGTAATACATGATGGCCTTGGGATCATCGACGTGCTCCAAGCCAAGGGCGTGGCCCAACTCATGGGCGAGAACACGCACCAGTTTGTCTTGGTTTTCAAATTCGAAGATATCAATCCTCTCACCTTTCGCATCTGCTGTATAAATACCTCCAGCAAAAGTGTCTCCTCGAGAAGCTCCGACGGTGTTATAAGCTTCAACATTGAGGTTCAGCTTCTTGGCTAGAGTGTTGAGCTCCCCCACCGTCTGGTTGATCTCCTTGACCAAGGTGTTGAGAGCCGCTTCTTGTGACTTCAGCTGGCTCAACTCGGCTTCGAGGGCCAAGCGTCCAGCCTCAAGTGCCTCAAACTCGCTCTTCGAAGAGCGCTTACCACTGTTCCACCTCTCAACACTCTCCTCATAAGCTGCGCTCTCTTGGTTGAAGGCGCTGACTGCCGCATCGTAGCTTCTCTTCCGCTCTGAGTACTGTGCCTTGAGTGTTCGGTACTCACTCTCAAGCGCATCGTAGCTAGATTCACCAGTCTTCACCACGGTCTCTATCTGCGAAAGCTCCTCGGTCACCTCCTGGCGATAGTCATAAATGAGATTGATGGGTAATTCCCCATTTTCCGCCGAGTATACAAACAAATCTCGGCCAGAAGCTGATTCCCACACACCCTCTGCTTTCGTAAGGGCTGAGAGGAAGGCCGCCTGGGAAAGATCGAAGCGTCGATCAAAGGAGCCAACGAAATATAATATGGGTTTCTCGCATGGCACGGCTTCTCTCTGAAGCCATTCTCTACCACCAACCACCAAGGCGATGGAAAGAAACAATAAGGAAAGGGCTTTCAACATAGGGGTGCCCTATATGGTAGCATCCCCATTGACAGTTTTTCTATGGTATAATAACTTCCGTCCAGTTTATAAGGACGTAATTACATTAACTTATGGTTAGAACAGCAAATCCAGCTCTCATGAAGCCGATGAATCTCTCGGCCGAACTCGAGGCAGTAGTCGGCAAGGGCCCTATGCCCCGTGGAGAGGTTGTGAAGCAGATGTGGGTTTACATCAAGAAGCATGACCTTCAGAATCCCAAGAACAAGAGGAACATTCTTGCGGATGACAAACTCAAGCCCCTTTTCGGAGGTAAGGGTGAGGTGACCATGTTCGAAATGACCAAACTCGTTTCAGCCCACTTGAAATAAGGTCCAAACCTTATGAATGCATGAAGGCCGGCGCTATGCGCCGGCCTTTGTGTTTCCCTTAGTCGAGTTTCTCGAGCAACTGCCTCGCCATATAAGGCTTGAACAGAAGCTCCGCGTTGTGAGTCTCCCTGATTTCGACAACGACTTCTTTGATGTCGTCGCCGCCGCCAGTTACGAGGACGATCCGAATCTTGGCGATTTCTTGATCCGGGTGTGCCCGAATCCAGCGCACCAGCTCCCGACCTCTCACCCCTGGCATCATGTGGTCCGTCACGATCACATCGTAACCACCTGAATGTAACAGCTCCTGGGCCTCCAACCCGTTAGAAGCCACCTCAACATGATGGCCAGCTCTCTCGAGAACCAGCTGAGCGTACTCTCTCACAGCCGGCTCGTCATCCACGACTAAAATTCGCTTCATATAGAAGGAACCTCCACAGTCCTTCTATAAGATTAGCACATTTATATAAAAAGTCAATACTAATCCTTCTTTCTACTTTTCAAGTACTCGTAGACTGCTGGGATGAATGAAACTACCACAATTACCCCCACAAGAGGCAGGGCATAACGATCAGCGTTGGGGATCACGTTGCCGAAGAGGTAGCCGGCCGAGGTGAGTCCCACTCCCCATGCGAGTGCTCCGAGGCCATTGTAGAATGCGAAGGTCTCATACTTCATCTTCCCTACTCCCGCCATAACTGGTGCTAGGGTGCGCACGATCGGGATGAAGCGAGCGAGGATGACCGTCTTCTTACCATACTTTTCATAAAACAATTTTGTCTTCTCTACATTCTCAGGGTTGAACCAGAAGGATTTGGGTCTAGAGAAGATCCTTGGCCCCATTTTCCTCCCGATCAGATACCCCACTAAGTCTCCTAGATAACCAGCCACGAAGAAAAGGGGTAGCAAGATACCAATATGCAGATAACCCTGCGAAGCAAGGAACCCAGCGGTGAAGAGTAAGCTGTCTCCTGGGAGAAAGATGCCAATCAAGATTCCCGATTCGGCGAAGATGATGGCGAAGAGCCCAAGGTAACCGACAGTTTGAATCAGGTTAGGGAGGTCGAACATGGGGACATAGTAACACGGGGAGAAGAGGGTGGTAGAATCAACACATGAACAAAAAGAATGTTTCTCTCCCCACAAACTCTCGTCGAGATTTCAAAAGTGGTTCCAAGGGCAAGTTTGGTAATTCACGCAAGCTTATAACTCCCGCTCAGAAGCATAAGGGGAAGGGATACTAGTTTGTAAAAACGAGCCAGCCAGAATCAAAATTAGAGCAAGGCCTAAGGGAATCTTGATAAGATCCAGATCACTACCGGTACTAGGGATTCCGGGATAATACGTGGTGGTAATAGCTTGGGCCACTAGCGGTACCGCAATAGGAGGCATGGCTATAGCCACCACGGGTGCGACTACTGGATCAGATGCCTGAGAGACATTGCTATCCCCCGCCCGACTGCTAGTGCTTAGTACCACTGGAGGTACAGGAGTAGCGCAGTTCGCCTTGGTGACGTGGGTGTTGTTGAGAGTGACAGCGCCGTTTCTCGCCAAGAGCCTACCCTCGACAGTGGATCCGCCATTGTCAGTGATCGATACTAGAGCCATGAGATTACCTCTGAAGTTGGAATTCGTACCTAGTGTGGCAGAGCTCGTCACTTGCCAGAAGACGTTGCAGGCTTGGGCACCGTTTATAAGACGAACTACGCTGTCCGAAGCGGTGATGAGTGTAGACCCAGCTTTAAATATAAATACGGCATCGGCATTGCCCTCAGCATCTAGTGTTAAGGTGCCTGTAACAGCCAACTCACCAGAGGCCGAGTCGTAGACACCAGCGTTTACAATAGTGCCACCCAACTCTGTAGAAATGGTTATGGGTGTTTGCAGAGCAGCGGCGTCATAAGCGGTTACCAAATCATCTTTGGCCAAGTCTACAACCGCACTGGCCGCTGTATAATTTGTCCCCGTTACCTCTCCGCCAGTCAAACCATTGGTAAAGGTGGGAGAAGAACCTGCATCTCCTACGATGACAGATGGGTTGGTGTCAGTAATACCAGAACCAGCCAAGACGGCGAAGCTCCCTGCCGTACCCAAGCTCACCGCCGTGGCTGCCAAGACTGGGCTTGATGAGCCGACGATAAGGGAAAGGGATAAGAAAAGGGTGGAAAATATCCTGAAGACTTTCATGTTATGAAGGTAGACGGACGAGGATGCGGTACCATACGCAACAGTGGCACTTTGTGGAGCCTTACGAGATAAATGGAAAACTTTTTGCTTGAGTTTTGCTAACAATCCTATTTTACTCCTGGAGTTGGAAATAGTGGATGTTTTATAAAAAAGAAACCGCCGCGCCTAGGAGACGCGGAGGTCTCGGTGGCGGGCGGTGGGGACAGAAGGTTTATCGGGCGGGCACGATCAACTTCTCGATCTGCTCCATTCGGCAGTGCGGCGAGTTCTTGTTCGCCAACTCTGCCAGAATGTAGAGAACGCCTGAACCCAGCGTCGGGTGGTCATAGAAAGCGATGGGCATCACTCCGACCTGCTCCGTCTCGTTGTACGGATACATTTCGGTATCGCCGACAGGAACTTCCTGACCAGCGGCGATTGAAGCCTCTATGTTGAGGAACAACACCGTGCGAGGAAACACCTCCCCCACAAAGATCTTATTCATCAACGGAACTTCACCAGTAGTACGGAACCATCTCGGCATTTGAAGCCTCCTTTCAAACCGACAGGACTATACAATAAATTTAATTTACATGCAATAGCTAAATTGGCCTATTTCAGACCAGAGTGGTACAGATTTAAGGCATGCTTCGCATGCAAGTTTGTATGGATCAAGCATAAAATTCTGCTGAATTTTTGCCTGACCACACCTCAGGCCGTCGCCTTCCGGTCTCCACCAATCGAAAAATCCCGCAACGCGGGATGTTTTCGTATTGGTGGACCCTACCGGATTCGAACCGGTGACCTCCTCATTGCAAATGAGGCGCTCTACCAACTAAGCTAAGGGCCCTTCGCTTCGCTCAGGACCTACGGCCCATGAGCATATATTAACTTTGAAATCTTACTCGACAAGGGTCTAAAAATCAATCAAGCTGGTTCAAAGCCAGTTTCAAGCAGTGGTCGCAGAAGTCCTTGGGCTGCCAGCCTGTGGCATGGAGCGAGTGATGCAGGTGCGAATCCTCATGAAGCTCTGGGAGAGAGTTCGTCTCGAGGATGTAGACTCGACCACTTGGGGTGATGACGAAGTCAGAAGCAGAGTAATGTCTCTGTCCCAAGATTTCGTGAGCCTTCTTGGCCATCTCTTCAATCTGTTTGTTCGTCTCAATAGGATGTCTACCTGAGGGTATAAGAGTGTAGAAACGCTCCCCCTTGCCGTTCTCTATAACGGCACAGGTAGCATTCACACCCTTCACATATTCCTCAACCATCACCTTGGAAGAATGCTCGAAGGTTTTCTCTATGGCCTCCTTGAGTTCATGGAAGGTATGGGCCATGCGGATACCGAGAGCACTCACACCAGTCGCCGGCTTCACAATCACTGGGTGGAGATAGGTACGGAAAATCTTGATCAACTCCTCGTCCGAGAAGCTCTCTTGTGAGACCACCGTATGATCTGGAGTAAGTAGCGAGTGCCTCTTGTACAACTTCTTGCTCAAATCTTTGTTGTGGGCGAAGGCAGAAGCAGTGATACCTGATCCAGTAAAGGGTTTCTGCAAACTATTCAACAGCTTCTGCACTCCCCCATCTTCTCCATAAGTGCCATGCAAGCCATTCCACACCGCATCTACATCGGAGAGGATCTGATGCGGCTCACTGCTCACACCACCATAGTGCCACTCACCGTCACGAGAGATGAAAATGTCGATCGGGTCATACTTCTCGGGCATCTCTCGCAGAAGTGAGAGGACGTAGTCACCAGTCTTGAGCGATTCTTCGTACGCCGGAGAAGGTCCGCCCCGCAGGACGGCCACACGAATCTTGTTTGAAAAACTCATAAGTTAATTATAACTTAGATTCGGAACCCCTTGCTACGTAACTTCCTGTGATAGTTGATAGCGAAGCGATGAGCTTCAGAGTTCGCGAGCAGTACCGCTCGCTCTGATTCTTGATTTAGGATATTGGATTTAGGAATAATTTGCTTGGCTTTGTGCTTGTCGTCTTTCGTAACCGCCACGATAGGAATATCGGTAAGCTTTTGTGCCACGTTTAGTTGAGCCGAGCCTCCATCTACTACTATCAAATTCGGCATCCGCCATTCCGGATGATTAAAGCGCCTGATAAGAATTTCTTGAAGATTCTTTACATCGTCGTTTTTATCAATTTTAATTTTAAATTTACGGTACTGACTCTTGTTTGCCTCTCCATTTTCTACCACAGTCATTACCCCAACCACGTTGGTCCCAGAGATATGAGCAATATCGTAAGCCTCAATACGAAAGTTGGAAGTTTGTAAGTTAGAAGTTAAATCCTGCTTTATTAATGCAATATCTTGGATGTGATCAAGCGCAAAGATTTTTCTCTTCACCTTCTCCGCTGATTCAAACTCTTGTGCTTTAGCGAGAGCCTTCATTTCTTTTTCCAAATTCAAAATTACTTTCTCCTTCTTACCTTCGAAGAAGAGTGAGAAGTTTCGGATAACTTTCCGATACTCAGTCTTGGTGATCCAACCAGCACACGGCCCAGGACAGAGTCCAAGCTGAGCATTGAAGCATGGCTTACCCCCAAGCTTGCACTTGTCGTCTCTGAAAGGGAAAATCTTTCTCACAATCTTCAAGCCCTCCTTGAGCTCTGTGCTGTGTGGAAACGGTCCATAAGTGCCCGAACCACGAGTGATGGTGACCTTAGGGAACTCCTCTTCGGTGAGAGTGACATAGTAGTAACTCTTGTCATCCTTATCCTTGGTATTGGCTGGCGGTTGATGTTTCTTAATCTGGTTGGCTTCGAGGATGAGAGCCTCGAGTACTGAGTCTGTCTGCATAAACTCTACTCGCTCGGCGTCCTCAAGCATCTTCACAATCTTCGGTCCACGAGTAAGCAAGATGTCCCGTGAGAAATAACTCTTCACCCTATCCTTGAGCGAAGTGGCTTTCCCAACATACAAAAGTTCCTTCTTGCTATAAAAGAAATAAACTCCTGGGCTGTCAGGCAGGTTGAATTGTTTGAGATCATCCAATTCCATTATTTTTTCTTTAGTGCCTTCCTCAAATATCTACCGGTGTGCGTATCTGTACCGGCCACTTCTTCTGGAGTACCCTTAGCTACCAAATCCCCTCCCCCATCGCCACCCTCTGGACCGATGTCGAGGATGTAGTCTGCGGATTTAATGAGATCCATGTTGTGTTCGATAACTAGAACTGTGTTCCCTTTCTCTACCAGCTTCTGGAGGATCTCGATCAGCTTCCTCACGTCTTCATAATGAAGACCAATAGTTGGCTCATCGAGAATATAAATAGTTTTCTCGACATGTGCCCGATAAAGCTCAGAGGCGATC
>JBBUES010000012.1:0-1925 GCA_038056785.1 Patescibacteria group bacterium
AACATGGGGACTTGGATCTCGGCACCCGTTTCAAGCACGACCGCCTTGGTCGCACCCTGAGCGGTGTTGCCACGAGTGGCTTCGTGAGCTTCGGTCACCTTGAGCTCCATTTTGATTGGCATTTTCAATCCGATAATTTTTTCATTGAAAAGCATGGCATCAACCACGATGTTTGGTTTGAGGAAGCGGGCAGGGGAGCCGATCATTTCTTCTGGAAGCTTGAAGCGAGTTGAGGGGTCCTTGGCATCGCAGAACCAGAACTCACCCTTGGTGGTGTATAAATATTTCACTTCTTTCTTGTCGATCTCAGCTTCCTCGACCTTGTCTGCGACGTGGAAGGTGGTCTCGGTGATGCGACCGGTGATGAGGTTGCGGAGCTTTACAGCGTTCACTGGCTTGCGCTGCTGCTTTCTAAAGACGTGAGCGTCTAGCACCTCCCAAGGCTCCTTTTCGTAGATGACGTATTTGTGAACCGTGACTTCGCTGTAATCTAACATGTTGGGTCATTTTACATACTATTGGCGTGAAAGCAAAACTAGGCTATATCTCTTTAAATTTTATTCTAATCTCTTTGAGAAGTTGTGCGGAGATAGGCTTGTTCTCACGGAGATAGGTGCGAGTGGCATCGTAGCCTACAGCGAGCTTTTCATTATTGTATTTGTAGGTACTGCCGGATTTTTGTACAAGACCGAATTTCTCTCCAAGAGCGATAAGCTCACCTTCACGGGAAATACCTTCGTTGTACATGAGGTCGAACTCGGTTTGCTTGAATGGGGCAGCGACCTTGTTCTTGACCACCTTCACCCTTGTGCGGCCTCCCATGACCTCTTCACCCTTCTTGATCTGAGCGATTCTTCTGATATCCAAGCGGACTGAAGTATAGAACTTGAGCGCCTTGCCTCCAGGGGTGGTCTCTGGGTTACCAAACATGACACCAATCTGCATACGGATCTGGTTGATGAAGATCACAATAGTCCTACTCTTCGCCACAATAGCGGTGAGCTTGCGCAGAGCCTGAGACATGAGGCGAGCCTGTTTGCCGACGTGGTGTGCGCCCATGTCTCCCTCAATCTCGTCCTTGGGCGTGAGCGCGGCGACCGAGTCGATGACGATGACATCGAGCTTGCCGGAGCGGACGAGGGAGTCCACGATCTCAAGTGCCTGCTCACCTGTGTCTGGTTGGGAGATGAGGAGTTCGTCGAGCTTCACACCGAGTTTCTTCGCATACTCTGGATCCATAGCATGCTCTGCGTCGATGAAGGCGCAGATACCGCCGAGTTTCTGAGCTTCTGCCACGACGTGGAGGGAGAGGGTGGTCTTGCCGGAAGATTCTGGACCGAAGATCTCGATGATGCGGCCGCGGGGGAGTCCTCCGACACCGAGAGCTTCGTCGAGGCCGATAGAGCCAGTGGAGATCGCATCTACTCCTACTCTAGGCTTGTCGCCAAGCTTCATGATCGAGTCTTCGCCGAACTTGGTGCGGATGGCGTCGAGAGTGGTTTGAATATTTTTGTTTGGGGTGGTTGGGATTTCTTTCTCTTCTTTAGGTTTCTTGTTCTTGATCATGTGTTTATAAATTAATTGAGGATGAGGCGCACGGAATCACTGCTCTCACGGCCGAAGCGGTCGCGGACTCTGAGCGTCATTATACTGAGGCCTTCTGAGAGTATCAATTTCTCGCTCCAGTGACCTTCCTCGTCGGTGAAGATCTGGCGGTCGTTGAGGCTGATCCAAGCGGCGTTTCGAGCGGTGCCGGAGAGGAGAACTTGGGGTTCTGTGGCTACGGCGCCGTCCTCGTGGCTCAGGATGGCCACCTGTGGTCCTAGGATGAGGAAGCGAGCTTGGAAGAGGGAGTAGAGAGTAAGGAGTAAGAAGCCGACCAGAATGAAAACATGTTTAAGTCTGAATTCTGTCATCTTCATACG
>JBBUES010000013.1:0-7988 GCA_038056785.1 Patescibacteria group bacterium
ACCGATTAGGGGTGGTCTGAAGAGTCAGGGTATCCACGGTCACAACGGTGTTGACCTCGCTGCTCCTGTGGGCACTCCGATCGTCGCCTCAGCTGACGGCAAGGTCATCCTCTCACGCACCGGTGGCTACAACGGAGGCTACGGTACTTATGTGGTGATCAGTCACGCGAATGGCACACAGTCTCTCTACGCGCACATGTCTGCCAACAATGTTGCTGTCGGTGAGGTTGTCTCACAAGGTCAAGTGATCGGCGCTATCGGTATGACCGGCAAGACTACTGGTCCTCACATCCATTTTGAAATCAGAGGAGCGAGAAACCCATTTTAGCGATAGCTAAAATGTCCTGAGCTTGTCGAAGGACTGTCTATAAATCAAATTTCTTCGGACGATACTCAACCGCTTCGAGAATGTGATTGGCTTTGATAATTTCTGAACCCTCGAGGTCTGCGATAGTGCGCGCCACCTTGATCATGCGGTGATACACACGGGGAGAAAAGCCTAAGCGTTCTGCCGCAGTGTTGAGCATCTTCTCGGCCTCCTTTTCCATAAAGATGTCTGTGACCAAATCCTTGGCACCCATCTCGCCATTCTTGCTGAACTTTTTGTTTTTAAATCTTTTTGCTTGAGTGGTTCTCGCCCGCTCCACTTTCTCTCGATAAATTTTGCTCTCTTCTCCGCCACTTCTTTCGAGTGAGAGGTCGTGCGGCATGATCCGATCCACCTCGAGCCAGATATCAATGCGATCCATAATGGGGCCAGAAAGTTTTCGACGATATCTCTGGAGTGCTGAAGGTGTGCAGATGCAGGGCTTGCCTCGGAAGCCGTAGTTGCCACATGGACATGGGTTCATCGCTGCAATGAGAAGCAGGTTGGCTGGGAAGTGTGCAGTGCCCTTGGCTCGAGCGACAGCGATCACTTTGTCTTCCAGTGGTTGCCTCATGCTCTCGATCACTCGTCTCTCAAATTCTGGGAACTCGTCCATGAATAACACTCCGCGATGTGCGAGCGTAATTTCTCCTGGCCTTGGTGTGGCACCACCCCCTACCAATGAAACATACGAAGCCGTATGGTGAGGCGCTCGGAATGGTGGGTTTACAATGAGCGTTTCGGAGAGGGTGCCAGCTACGGAGTGGATGCTGGTAGCCTCAAGAGATTCTTCGAAAGTGAGCTTGGGGAGAATACCAGCGAAGGCCTTGGCGAGCATGGTCTTGCCTGTACCCGGTGGACCGTACATGGCGACGTTGTGTCCGCCAGCGGCGGCGATGAGGAGTCCACGCTTGGCTCGCTCCTGCGAGCGCACATCAGAGAAGTCTGTTAGTGAAACAAAGGCTTCCTGTTCAATTTGGGTTACAGGAGCGGGTTTAATTTTCTTCCCACCCACCAAGTGTTCTATCACTTCTTTCAAATTTGAAACGCCGAAAATATTAATACCTTCAATGAGTGCTGCCTCCGCCACGTTCGCCATGGGCACATAAAGTTCTTGGAAATTATTTTCCTTCGCAAAGCGAGCAATAGGTAGCACTCCACGAACCGCTCGCACTTGGCCGTCGAGTGAGAGCTCGCCTAAGAAAATTTTCTTCTCTGCATCAAACTTTATTTCATCGTTGGCCATCAAGTATGACAGAGCAATGGCGAGGTCGAAGTGTGTGCCCTCCTTCTTCACATCGGCGGGTGCAAGAGAGATAACAATCTTTTGATTCTGCGACTTGGGTGAATCGAAACCAGAGTTCTTGATAGCAGCACTGACACGATCTCGCGCCTCTTCCACTGCTTTGTCTGCGAGACCGACAATAGCGAAAGCGTGTAATCCACGAGAGATGTCAGTCTCAACAGAAATAGGAGTGACGTGTAGAAGTTGAGTCTGAGCACTATAAGCCTTCGAGAAACTCATACCAAAATTATACAATACAAATCTCTTCTTAATCTTCAAACCAAATATTATTAATAATCTCCACTACATCTAATTCTAGCTATAGCGTAAGATAGATGTATGGGTAAATTGGAAGAAAATAGTAAAAGTAAAGCTAAGAGAGGTGAGATTCAGAAGATTATCCTTGAGTCTATTAAGCTCATGGGTATCCTCAGTGTTGGGCTAGTGGCGCCCAATGTTCTGAAGGCAATGCATAAGCTTGGCCTCATGCCCAATGTGCGTCAGAGTGAAATCATTTCCTCCTCCGCTTCCAAATTGGCCAAGAAGGGCTTACTCAAATTTAACGGTGGGCATTATGAACTCACAAAAGCGGGAGAGAGACAGTTGAGACTGCTACAACTACAGAACTTCAAATTTAATCGACCAAGGAAGTGGGATAAGAAATGGCGGGTGATCATATTTGATATTCCGGAGCGAAGAAGAAGGGTGCGGGAAAAAATTAGAAACATTTTTATCACCGCTGGTTTAGTACGTCTACAGGATAGTGTCTGGGTCCATCCTTATGATTGCGAGGACATCATTGGATTATTAAAAACAGATTTAGGTGTCGGTAAGGATCTCCTGTATATGATCGTAGATGAAATAGAGAACGATAAGCATCTCCGAGAAGAATTCGACCTCCTCTAGTATCTATTTAGATATACATCTAACTCTAGCTATAGCATAGGATAGATGTAAGAGGTTTTTAAAACGAAGAGGGCGCACTTCCCGAAGGAAATGCGCCCGTAGTGCACGAGAGGCCTAGTCGATGACTGGCTCCACCCAGCCCTGACGGGTGGTGGTGTTGATGTAGCCGCGCAGTTTGGTGATACCAATGCCGAGCGAGTGGTGGTGGTCCCTGAGCTCGAATAGCCAGTTGTTGCCACTACCGTCCTCAGGGCGAAGCATGATCACCACTGCGTAGAACATCAGGTTGCTGGGAACGAACTCGCCAGCCAGCGTCTTGCCAGTGATGTGCGATGCGGCCACAGTGAAGGCAACCTGGCGGCTACTGTTAGCCGTCGAGAGACGAAGTGAGTCAAAAAGCTCCTCGCGGGACGGGCCAGCGATGGTCTGACGCCTCGATGACGCAGTGCGTACGAGAGTGTTGTCGTAATCCTGAGCGGCGATCATAACGATCTCCTGTGTGAACGAGCGTTTCCCTTGGTCGAGGTGGGAAATATGACCCCGTTGCTCTTGCGAGCCACCTACCCATAACGAGTAGGAATTCTTTTTTAATCATACACCTAAATTATAGAAAAGTCAAGGTAAATAGCAGAAAATGGCCCATTTGGGCCATTCCTAACACCTATAGGATCACTTAGGGCTATTCCATATGCTCCTTGCAGGTGCGGGCGGAGGGGTTGGCTTCGAGGCGGTCTACCTCGATTTCTTTCTGGCAGACTTGGCACTTACCGTAGTTGTTGTGCTTGATCTTGTCCAAGCCGGACTTGATGTCGTTGTAGCGGGCCTCGAGAGTCTTCACGATAGCGACATTGTCTTCGTAGCCTTCGATAGCATCGGCTACAGTGTTCTCATCGGCTTGAGAGACGTCTCGGTCTGCTGCAGGGACAGCTTCCCAGTCAGAAGGGTTGTCGGGATTACGGCGGCCCACGTTTTCTAACTCCTTCTCCACGAGGGCCTTCTCCTTCTCTAGCTTGGCTTTGAAATGTTCTAAGTCGATGGTCATGGGGTTATTTTAACACACTTGGTTTTAAGTTAATTTAGCGGGAAAGAAGCTCCTGGGTCAGGCGTTCGATCAGCGCTCTCAAGGTCTCCAGGCTGTCGGTGATGATCAGTGTGCGGTTGTTGAAAAAGGAGTATAACAAAACGGGTTCTGTGGTGGTGCCCGTGCTGCTAAGCACTCGCACATCCTTATTCTTCGAGATTACATCCTTAAAGACGGATGTGGGAGTGATTGTTTGCAAAAGGGAGTTGGTGGCAAAGAGGGGTCCGATGTCCGTAGCCATGGTTTCTTCCCACGCCAGCATCCCAGGAAAAGCGTTTTCAAAAGACGAGAGCTTGAGGAGTATGAAGCGACTCTCCCCATAAGTGCCAAGCATGAAGGTGGGTTCAAAGGCTCGTACTAGGCTACTTGGAGCAGAGGTTTCCAGTTTTTTAAAGAATTCGGTAGTTGTGGTCAGAGGCGAAAGCTCTCCGGATCCATTTCTGAGGATAAAGTGCTCAAGTTTATTTGAAGCTACTCCCCTCCCTCGTTCAGAAACTAGGGCGAAGATCTGCTCTCTGGTCGAGCTGGCGAAATTGATCATCACTTCGCTTTGCGCTGAGATCAGTCGACTCTCTGGTGCTGCAATAGTAGGAGGGGCCGTCTTCGCAACGTATTCTTGGTAAGCAAACCAGGCTCCAAAAGAGCCAAGCACGATAAGGACGAGACCTCCCGACAAGAGCTTGGCTAGCTCCCCACCCTTCCCTCCCCCTTCTGAGACATCTTCCACAGTACCGCCAGAGGCCCTCTTCAGCTTCTCAGTTTGTTGGATGGAAAAGAGGGATTCTCTCTGGTCGGAGAGAGCACTAGCTACGTCACCTTGGAAGGTGCGAATCTGCTTTAAAGGACTAGACTTTCCTTCTGGAGTTGATTGGGGCTGGAGTTCTACCATTGTCACTACCCATTATAAGATACTTTTTCGGATTCTGGTCGAGATCGTAGAAGTCATCCGCCGCTTCAATCAGTTTGGCCGAAGAGGATTTGCCAAAGGAGACTACCTCGACCTGCGTACCGTGAGTGTTTTGTAAGTATTCGATCAGGGAGACGAAGTCGCCGTCACCAGTGATGAGGATGATGGTGTCGAGCTTCGGTGCGAGCTTGACCGCATCCATGGCCATGTCGATGTCCCAGTTGGCCTTCTTGGCACCACCGAGGAAGATCTGGAGAGGCTTGGTGCGAGTTTCGATACCTACCTTGCCGAGGGCGCTAAAGAAGGCGTTCTCTTCACCTGATTCAGTCGAGGCAACGTAGGCAATAGCGCGCACGAGTACACGTCCATCGAGAGCATCCTTGAGGATCGCACCGAAGTTGGCCTTGGAATGGTGGATGTTCTTGGCAGAGTGGTAAATATTTTGCGTATCTATAAAGATGCCGACACGCTGGGCCTTGTGTTTGATAACAGTCATGAAAATAGGAAATTAAACTAGTAAAACTATGCGAAAAGTATATCGCAAATTACTTCCTCAAACCAAGTTTCTTCTGCAAGGCGGTTGCGCGCTTAGGATTCTTCTTCTCGAGATATTTCATATGCGCTTGGCGGCCAGCGACCATAGCCAAAAGGCCTCGGCGTGAGTGGTTGTCCTTGGCATTCTTCTTGAGATGCGCGGACAACTCCTCGATGCGCTTCGTCAGTATGGAAATTTGCACCTCAGGAGAGCCAGTATCCGTGTCATGGATGGCTACCTCCTTAATGATCTTCTGTTTCTTGGTTTTGGAAATCACGTTACAAGTATAGCACGGCAGTAAGCCATTAGCAAGGGCATGCTATAATATTGTGCAACATGAATCCTAAGAGTGAAATTGAGACTTTAAAGAGGCAGTTCCTCGAATATTTGGAGATTGAGAGGGGTTCTGCCCTGCGGACTATAGAGAACTATGAGCATTATCTCACCAAGATGTTCGCCCAGATGAAGGCAGAGAGTGTAAGTGATATCACCGATGACTCCATAAGAGAGTTCCGCCTCTGGCTCAACCGCCAACCCACTAGAAGCAAGGGCACTGTAACCAAGAAGACTCAGAACTACTACCTCATAGCCCTGCGAGTCTTCCTCAAGTACTTGAGCAAGCGAGATATCAAGGCCATCGCTCCAGATCGTATTGAGCTGGCCAAACTCTCGGCCCATCAGCTCGAACTTATTACCCCCATAGAGTTGGGACGTATTTTAAACGCCCCTAAGGGCGATGGTTTGAAGGAGTTGCGGGACAAAGCTATCCTCGAGTTCCTCTTCTCTACCGGCCTACGTGTCGGTGAGATTTGCTCACTTTCTCGGGACATCAACATCGACTCCGATGAGCTCTCCGTGCGGGGTAAGGGGGGTAAGATTAGAGTGGTGTTTATCTCGGAGGAGGCACGTAGGGCGGTTAAGAAGTATTTAAATAAGAGAAAGGATCTTTCCGAGGGCCTCTTTGTGAGGTTGGATCCAGATAAGACCCCCTGGCGTAAGAGCTCTGAGAGTAAGCGTTATATTGGCAAAGATCACGGCAGTCTCGATCGTCAGAGCATTGAGAGAATTGTGAGAACATACGCCATTATGGCTGGTGTGGGCAAGAGAGTGACTCCTCACACCCTCCGACACCTCTTTGCCACCGATCTCCTGACCAACGGGGCTGACATCCGCTCTGTCCAAGTCATGCTCGGCCATGCCAATATTATGACCACCCAGGTCTATACCCACGTGACTGATAAACAGTTGCGGGAAACGCATAAGAAATTTCATTCTAAACGGAAAACTTGACATTTTAGAATACCGTTTGATATACTATTGAGGTAATACTGGAATGAAAGGTGGATCGCCGTGAGGCGGTCCTCTTTCTTTAATAAACAATACAAACACATATGTTCGACCTCAAAGTCATCAACTCAGTCCTCAGCGAACTCGAAGAAGTCCGTGGTATTCCACGTGCCTCGATCATCGAGGCTATCGAAGCAGCCCTTGCTACTGCTTACAAGAAGGAATACGGCAAGAAGGGTCAGATTATTCGCACCACCTTCGATCTCGCTTCTGGTCAGGCCGAGTTTTATCAGGTGAAGGTCGTTGTGGATGCCACTCGTGTGGTCTTCGACGAAGAGGCCGACCTGCCTGCCGGCGAGGCAGGGCTTGCGGACGATGACACCCGCAGTTTCTACAACCCAGAGCAACACATCCTTATCGAGGACGCTCGCAAGATCAAGAAGGATGCTCAGCTCGATGAAGAGATCATCTTCCCTATTGAGTCCAAGGGCGACTACGGCCGTATTGCTGCTCAGACAGCCAAGCAAGTAATCATGCAGAAGATCCGTGAAGCTGAGAAGACTCACTTGGTCTCTGAATTCGGCAAGAAGGAAGGAGAGATCGTCACTGGCACTGTCCAGAGAATGGAGAGAGGTAACGTATTCATTGACCTCGGTAAGGCTCCGGGGCTTCTTCCATACGAAGAGCAGATTCCTGGCGAGCGCTACACTCAGGGTGAGCGTGTGCGCGCCTTCCTCTACCGTGTCGAGGAATCTCCTCGCGGCGTCTTCCTCCGCCTCTCTCGTTCTCATCCTAAGTTCCTTGAGAAACTTTTCGAATCCGAAACCCCAGAGCTCGCAAGTGGCGCAGTCGTGATCAAGGCTGTCGCTCGTGAGGCGGGTTACCGCTCCAAGATTGCGGCCGAAGCCAAGGATTCTCACATTGACCCTGTTGGCGCACTCGTCGGTGGTCGTGGTGTGCGTGTCTCGACTGTGATGGCCGAGCTCCGTGGTGAGAAGATCGATGTCATCGAGTGGTCCGCGGATCCTAAGAAGTTTATCGAGGAAGCTCTCTCTCCTGCCAAGATTCTCTCTATTGAGACCAATGAAGCCGAGATGTCTGCGGTGGTCCACGTCGCGGAGGATCAGCAGTCTCTCGCTATCGGTAAGGGAGGTCAGAACGTCCGCCTTGCCGCCAAGCTCACTGGTTGGAAGATCGACATCCAGTCAGCGCAAGGCGAAGAACTCGCTACTGCCGAAGTCCCTCGAGCTGAAGCCCCTCTCGCTTAATCAAGTCTTAAGTTAAAAATATTATGGCCAACATCAATCACAAACCCTCTCGGTTCATGCTCAACTTGCTGCACGTCTTGCCAGCTTTTGTCGATGAAACCAAGAAGGTGATCAATGGTCTAGTCGAGATCAACGCCAACTCCATCAACAAGTACGAATTCATCACCGAATCAGGTCAGCTCAAGCTTGACCGCGTCGGTTACTCCTCTCTCGCCTACCCTGTAGCCTACGGGCTCATCCCTCAGACTTGGGATGATGACAACGACATGCTCGACTTCGTCATAGCGAACGTCACTGAGCCCTTGGTGCCTGGTTCTCTAGCTGAGCTTAGGGTCATAGGTGTGGTCAAGTT
>JBBUES010000014.1:0-5696 GCA_038056785.1 Patescibacteria group bacterium
TCGACGATGCCGGCGCTCCGACTCAGCCTTACTCGAACGCCTCGACAACAACTCTAGCAAGGCTTCCGGACTGTGCGTAACCACGACCCGGCTAGTCACTCCGACAATGGCACGCACCTGGTCTTGTGTGGCCTTCGGCACCGCCGAATAGACGAAGATGAATTGAGCCTCAGCCAAGCTGGCCGCCTTCTTCTCCAAGAGTGAGCAGGGAACAGCGAGCGAGCTCAGCTTCTCCAGCTTCTGACACTCTTCGCTGGTGAAGGGGTAGCCAACGGCAACCGACGAAAGAACGGGTGTTTGCAGACGGGGAATCAACGGCAAGAGCATTTGAGCCTCCGATGACGTATGACGACGTATGACGCAAACTTTGCAGGACTGAAATAATCCTACTCCCATTCCCAAACGAATCAACAGTAGTACGACGGTGGGGAGAAGGGCCATTTTGTGTATAGAACCACGTCGCACAATGTATCTTGGTAACTATGCCTAGAGAGGACTTGGAAAGGTTTTAACGAATTTAGATTCTGGTTAAAGGTTCCCAGTATGTACCCCATCACGAATATTTCTCTGCTGAGAAATTTCTCGATCCCGCCTCACCCACCGATGTGGGTTCCGGCCGAGTAGGTACATAACATGTACCTACTCCCCTCTTTTTTGGCCCTCAGTAGGGGAGCCAAGTGAAAACTTGCAACTTGGCTCGGCTGGACGCTGACGAGCGGAGGCGGGATCGCGCAAATTTCTAGCAAGAAATTATGTGTGATATCGGAAGTTAAATTGAACATTATTATCATTGCAGAGATAAGATAATGAACGAGGGCCGACATCCCTGGATGTCGGCCCTTTTCCTTTCCTAGTACACAGCGTTGAGGCGTGCCCAGTTCTCCTTACCCTTGGCCGGAATAGCTTCCGAACCAGCGGTGCAGAGCGGGCACTCGTTGGGCTCCCAAGTCGGCATCGGCCGAGTAATGAGCGCCACGAGCGTGTGACCTTCGACCATGGCCTGCCCTGAACGATTGACGATCAGGCCGACGAACGGCTTCGTCTCTGCCTTGCAAGCGCGAATGGCCTTGAGCATCAGGGAGACGCTACCGCCGGTCGTAAGCACGTCCTCCACCGGCAACACGAGGTCCCCTTCCCTGGGCGAAGTTCGCCTGAAGACCATACCAAGCGCTTCGTCCTTCTCGGCGTAAGCCCGCCGGCAACCGTTGTCCGCGAAGAAGGAGATGTGACGGGCGACGTCATGGGCCCACGTGATGGCTCCCATGGCTGGGCCGGCGACACACTTCACGTTATCAATGTTGACCCCGAAATCACGCCGCATTTTCAGGACGAGGTCAGATGCAGCATCATTCAACAGTGCCGGATCATCCATGACCAACTCGCTGTTGAAGAAACCGCCGGAATGCTTCTTGGAAGAAAGCACAACATGAGGACGCCTGGAATTTCGATCATGCATCCACAGAGCCCCCCTCTTCATATACTCCTTGATCCATTCTTGCTCTGTCCTACTCTCCATGGCAGTCTCCCTTGTAGTGCGAAAATGTCGGATTTGACCCCTCGCGAATCTCAAACGATACTAGCTGAGTTAAGGCCCTAAATCAACACCAATGGATAATGAAGTGACCAAGTCAAAAGTGACTAAAATCCTCACTCACACCCACAACTCCGACTGAATGGTGACGCAACATACCACCACTCCCCTCTTTTTATGCCTTAGTATGAGGGTTTAAGATTTATTTTATTGCAACACTTTAAAATTAATTTGTTGAGTTTTATTTTGACTCTGCAACAAAATATTGGTCATGAATTCTACTTTTGCTTTTTGCTCTGCTACCTCAACGACCAACGATTGATAACTAGCTTGAGTGGCACTAAAATACTGAATCACTAAGGTAACGACGGTTATACCAATTACAATCAGAATGCCAATGGTTATAGCCATAATCTTGTCGAAGTCTTCCTTTGTGGCTGGTGTAATTGGTGTGCCCGATCCGTTTACTTCGTTCATAAAAATTAAAGTTTATTACTTAAGAAATGCCTTCGCTGAGTAGATCTTAACTTCCCCTGTTGCCTTGTTTACAAACATTCTCATTGGATAAGCCAACGAATCCTCTGTACGCCCCTGATCAGGACCTGTATAAACAAATTTTTCTGGAGCATAAACTTCAGAAACTAACACCCAATTACCCACTTCAGTCCCACCATTAAGCTCTCTGAGCTTGGTTGTTATTTTTACTAAATCTTCTTGGGGCTGCATTTCAATATATCCTAATCTTTTCCAAGATTAACGCAAACCTACTAAGTTACGATTCTCAGCGTTTTCCAAATCATCTAACGAGTTGATGGGTAGCCAACCCCTTGTAATCACCAGTCTCACTGGGTATTCAGCCTTCTGGGCATCAATAGTCTGTGGCAAACCATACTCTCCACCATTTACGATAATTCCCGGGTGCTCAAAAATCTTTGAATCGAGAACGTATGTTCCAGTTGCAATTGGTGATCCCGATATTTTCTCCTCATCACTCTGCGGCCTAAAGCCTGCAAGATTTCCATCACTGTCACCGAGTACAAAATAGTAGTTGGGCATAACTGCATGTTGTATGCCGAAGGCTCTCTTGTGCAGGATAAACTTCTCCAGCTCGGTTCTGTCATGCAAGTCGTCTCCGTTTAGCACCATGAAGTTTTCATCCCCAAGAAGATCCTTGGCCGCCCACAAAGCTCCTAATGTTCCCTTCTTTTCTCCCTGCTCGGCATAGTAGACCTTTTTACCTAGAAATTCGCTGCCTAAGTAATTCTTAATTTTATCTTGCAGATGTCCCACGACCACCACTACTTCATCAACGGATTCAGGCAGTGCTAAGAAAATGTGTTCAATAATAGTCTTTCCGTTCACCTCTACGAGTGGCTTCGGGGTTGTGAGAGTGATGGGGTGGAGGCGACTTCCCTCCCCTGCAGCTAGGATAACCGCTTTCATTTGTTAGCGAGTTCTACTGAACCATAAAAGCATTCTTGCCTCTCAGTGTAAGCAGCCCACATACTGTCGCCATAGCAGTAATGCCACCATTCCATCGGATAGTAGGCAAAACCTGCTTTAGTCATAGCGTCTCTTAGAAGGGCACGATTCTTTTTCTGTTCTTCTGTGATCAAATTGCTGTGCATATGAACCCTTTTTCCGAAATCTGTGAGAGAGGCGCCCATATCGAGTCTTTGCCCATCTGGTGCAATCACGGTCAAATCAATAGCTGATCCACAATGATGCGGGCTACCTCCAGGAGGAGCTGTGTACAATCTAACTCTTCGATAAAATTCTTGATTATTAAAGATTCTCAAAAATAGGTACTTCTTAGTCATCTGCCAAACTCTTTGATCCCAAAGTTCCTTTTGCATTGATATAGTACGCAAGGCAGTGACTACTAAAAGTTGGTATCTGTTCGGTAAATTGTCCCCTGCTTTGTAGAGTAAATCTAAAACTGATTTTCTGATAAAAGGATGAAGAAATTTATGCTCCTTCAATAATTTGACTCGATCTGTTTCAAGGATTTCTACCAGAGGTTCGTTATTTTCGACAATTTTAATATCCCTTAAGATCTCTTTGGGCAAACCTTTGGTAATCTGAGTAATCATTTTATTAGTGTGATTCTAACACAACGTAAAGGAGGGCTTACTAGGCCCTCCTTTAGACCACGAGAATATTGTTGCGATAGGACTCGGGGTCTAGGGGGAACTCAACCTCATCGCTCAGGCGCCCTTCGTAGGGAATCTGGTCGATATTGTACACACAGCGGAGATAGCGCAGAATCATCCGCATGTAGCCGGTGCGGAACAGACCCGTCTCATTGATCTGTCGGATCTCTTCGAGGCTCATAAAGCGAGCTTCTGAGACCTCCAAGCTATCCACTGGGACGGACACCTCTCCCTTGTAGACCTTCGTCTCGTAAAGGAAGACAAAGCCCTTCGGCCTCTGGACGAAGATGCCGATGAGACGAAGGTCGCATTCATCGACGACGATCTTCGTCTCTTCCTCCGTTTCCGAGATGGCAGCGTGTCGTGAGGATTCACCACGTTCGACTTCCCCACCGGGAAGCATCCACATCCGCTTGCGCGTCTTCTCCTTCACGACGAGAAACTCACCACGCTCGTTGAGCACAATGAGATTGGTGCCGTTCTTCAAATCCAGCTCTTCCTGTGTCACGGTACCCTCCAAGGTTGTGTCTGGCACCACCTTACTATGTTAAAAAGGGTGAGTCAAAAGTCCCCCACCCTGCTCAAACCAAGCCTTTTCATTTATATACAAATTCTGATACTCTGGCGCTAGGAACAGTTCCTAAACATCCGTTTTCACCCCAAGGAGGGCTCCGTGGAACGAAACTTCCGTGCAATGCTCGAAGAACAGTGGTCGAAGGGCAAGTTCGTCTGCGTTGGGCTCGACAGCGAGCTGTCGAGGATGCCGCCACACCTACTCTTGATTGGCGACGATCTTCTTGGCAATGCACCATACGGACAAAATTTGGAGGTGGTTCTCGAGTTTAATAGAAAAATAATCGAGGCCACCCAGGACATCGTCTGTGCGTACAAGCCGAACATCGCCTTCTACGAACAGCATGGTCCTACCGGAATGAGCCTGCTCTGGAGGACCATCAATCTCATCCTCGAGACCGCACCAGAAGTGCCAGTGATCCTTGATGCCAAGCGTGCCGACATCGGTAATACCAACAAGGGCTATGCCAAGATGGCCTTCGAGTACTTCAAGGCTGACGCCCTCACCGTCAACCCGTACTTCGGCGGCAGCGCACTCCAGCCATTCCTCGACCGGAAGGAAAAGGGCATCATCGTACTCTGTCGCACTTCGAATCCTGGTGCTGGGGAATTCCAGTCCAAATGGCTCGGCGAAGACAAACCACTCTACCAAGAAGTGGCTTACCGTGTCTCTCGGGATTGGAACGTCAACAATAACTGCGCACTGGTTGTTGGGGCCACTGCTCCAGCAGAACTGGCCGAAGTTCGAGAAGTTGTCGACGACATGCCTATCCTCATCCCAGGCATTGGTACGCAGGGTGGTGATCTAGACTTGGCGGTTCGCGCCGGCAGAGACAAGCGTGGCAGAGGCATGATCATCAACTCCTCGAGCGCCATCCTCTTCGCCTCAAGTGGCGAGGATTTCGCTGATGTTGCTCGTCAGGAAACTGAGAAGCTCAACAAGGCCATCACTACAGCCTTGCTTCAACCAGACAAACCACGGAAGGTCGGCGAGCTCTGGACGTAAAATAAAGACCATAAACGAGTTAGGGCCGCCGGCAATACCGGCGGCCCCTTTCATTTCACTATTTAAAACCTAGTTATCAAGCAGGCTAGTCCACCAGCTGAAGGTGTAATGCATGAGCACGTACGTAGGCACGTAGATGGGTACGAGGATGATAAAGAGGGTGATTTTTAAGAATTTCATTTTCTAATCAAAGTTTGGACGCTCTCCCAAGCAAGACTCAGTATAGGCCAAGCAACTTCGTCCCAAATCCACATGAGAGGTGAGCCAATGTAGGACCAGACGGTATTGAGAATGTTGCGAATATAACCAATCGTATTCTGACCCTCACTAGTAGAGGCGGCGTCGAAGATGTCCCAATTGAGGAAATACTTGAGCGCCGCCAAGCCCAGGATAATGAGAATGATGAGACCAATGAAGCCGCCGTCTTTTTTCA
>JBBUES010000015.1:0-2391 GCA_038056785.1 Patescibacteria group bacterium
ATACTTCCTTGCCTCAGAGAGAATATCGGCGAAGGATTTGTCGGCAAAGTTCTGGAACTCGTCTACGAAGAGGTAGAGCTGGGGAAGCTTGGCGAGAGAGGCGGCATTCTCATCTGCACGAGACATGGCCGCTAGATAGATCTTCGTCACCAACATAGAACCGAGGAGTTTGGCATTGTCTTCTCCCACTCGGCCCTTGGAAAGGTTGGCAATCACGATCTTCTTCTCATCCATAATCGTACGGAAGTTGAATGAGGACTTGGGCTGGCCAATGATATTGCGGATAAGAGGATTCGAGGTGAACTGTCCTATCTTGTTTTGGATAGCTGGGATCGCCTCCGCTGCGAAACGCTCGGTATAACCGGCGTATTCCTGTGTCCAATAAGCCTTAACCGAAGGATCGGTAATGTTGGCAATAACCTTAGTGCGATACTCCTTGTCGGAGAGCATCTTGTTGATGCCGAGCATGGTCGAGCCTGGGTATTCGAGAAGGGCGAGGATTGTGTTCTGCAAGATGTATTGCATTCTGTCCGAGAAACTCTCCTCGCCGAAAAGCTTCATGAAGGCGCTCATGAGACCGCTCACCACCAAGTGTCTCCTCTCCGGACCCACGTCTTCCATGACGTTGAAGGCGACTGGGAAGTCTATGTCGAAGGGAGCCATGTATAAGACGTCCTTGATTCTATCCTTAGGCACATACTCGAGGAGCTTCTCTGCTGTGCCTCCGTGCGGGTCGATGAAGACCACACCGTTGCCACTCTGGATATCCTGGATAGCCATGTTCTCAAGCAAGGTAGACTTGCCCATACCAGTCTTACCGACAACATAGACATGCTTGGAGCGGTCTCCGGCCTTGATCCCGAACTTCTTCTGCTCATGACGGGAGTCTGTCTGGGCGAAATATGTTACTTTCTGGAGATCTTCACTCATTTGAATCTTATTATACCCCACTCCGCTAAAGCTTCGAGGGGCAGGCGACAAAAGGCCCTATTCCGGCAGGAGAGCCGCCTCAGTGTATTTGTTCGCGGCACTCCACACCATCCATGAGTCGAGGCCACTGTCGTAAGTGGCTTGGATTTGGGCACGGATCTTGTCTGCACCATAGGTAGTGCCGAGGTTAAAGTCTTGGAGCCAAGGGCGAAGCTTGGAAGGAGTGGTGGTAGCTAGACCGAGCGAAATTCTTTGAATCTCTTCCCTTCTCTGCGCCTCAGACATGGCGATGTGGATCACCTCATAAGGATGCTCAGAGGGGTTGGCGAAACCGTTCCAACCACTTGGGTAGTGCGATGGGTAAACCATGGGCGCAATGTAGTCGAAGTGAGGCAAGGCTCTCTCAAGCACCTGCCCAATCCCCATGTCGCTGGTCACGGTCGTCGTCATGCCAAAGAGATCTGCAGAAGTGACGGCACCGATCTCGTCGGTCTTAGTTTTCAAAAAGGTGAAGAAACTCTCAAGCATCTCTGGTCTGGTGGAAGAAGCATAGGACCAAGTGAAGTCAGTATCGTCCATGTCTCCGTCGGTAGGATAGCGCACGTAGTCATAATTCAGCTCATCGAAACCGAGTGCGTAGGAAGCCTTAGAAATCTCTACGATATAGTCCCAATACGGCTTGGCGCCCACATCCACAAATGAGAGCCCCTTCCTGTCCCTCCACACTCCACCACTCGACTTCGACTTCACTGCCAACTCTGGATGAAGAGAGGTATAAGAAGGATCTTGAAAGACCGAGATGCGCCCAATGACATAGATACCGCTCGCATGAAGCTCAGCAATAAACTCCTTGAAATCCGGTACCACACAGCCAGAACCGCCCTGAGAATCAGGGACGCCGCTCTCGAAGGACACGGTGCCAGTCGAATCCTTGATATCGATCACCACAGCGTTCAGTTCTGTCGCCTCGATCATCTTCCTCAAGCTAGTGCGCCAACTGGGCGTCGAGGCGACACAAGCGGTCATGTAGAGAGCCTTGAGCGGAGTGGGTGTTGGCAAGTGAGCGACTATGGGCTTGGTGGGAGTCTCCACTCTCTCGAACACTTCAGCACTATAACTAGTTTTGAGAAAGTGAGGGATGAGCACGTTCACTATGAAAACAAAAAGGAGGATGATTCCTCCGGACACCACCACAGTTCTCTTCAGCTCATGGTTCATCCTAGTTCAAATCTTCGGTGGGTAGAGTAGGGTCGAGGTCAGTCACTCGGCGCCCTGGCTGGCCCGTCTTGGGGTAGAAGTCTGTCACACGTTTACCAAGTCTCATCTGCGCCTTGGCTTGAAGCTTGAGCTTGCGGTCGATAGTAGACCAAGTAGAAACAGCGATGATAGCGAGACCTGCGAGAACTTGGAAGAAGGACTCCCAGGCCTTGGGGAAACCAACTAGTGGCAAGAGGGCCACAC
>JBBUES010000016.1:0-2629 GCA_038056785.1 Patescibacteria group bacterium
TTCAATCGCACCTTCAACATCACCTTCCCCGTCACTTTCACCCTCTGTCAGTCCGTCCGAATCCCCGAGTATTTCGCCATCCGTCAGTCCTTCACCTTCTCTTTCACCCTCGGTCAGCCCGTCTGAATCCCCGAGCCTCTCACCATCGGAATCTCCCAGTCCAAGCATTTCTCCCTCTTTAAGCCCCTCGATTTCAGTATCGGAATCTCCCTCGGTCTCGCCGAGCGTCAGTCCGTCCGAAAGCCCCTCGGTTTCTCCTTCAATTTCACCTTCTACATCTCCTTCACCATCACTTTCGCCTTCTGTTAGTCCATCCGAATCGCCCAGTATTTCGCCATCCGTCAGCCCGTCTGAATCCCCATCAATTTCACCGTCCGTCAGCCCTTCCATTTCTCCGTCAACTTCTCCTTCTCCCTCTCTAAGTCCAAGCGAAAGCCCTTCTCTTTCTCCGTCAGTCAGCTCGTCCGTATCACCCAGCCTATCCCCGTCAATCTCTCCGAGTACAAGCGAAAGCACCAGTCCCTCGCCCTCAATCTCTCCCTCCTCATCTCCATCAGTAAGCCCCTCTCTTTCCCCAAGCATTTCAGCTTCGGTGAGCTCGTCTCTAAGCCCCTCAATTTCGCCATCGGAGAGCCCATCGGCCAGTCCCTCGCCCTCAATCTCTCCCTCCTCATCTCCGTCAGAGAGCCCCTCTCTTTCACCAAGTATTTCACCTTCCACTAGTCTCTCTCAAAGCCCTTCAATTTCTCCCAGTATTAGTCCATCGCCGTCTCTTAGTCCCAGTATTTCTCCGTCCAGCAGTCCTTCAATCTCGCCGTCAATCTCGCCGTCAGAATCTCCTAGCGCGAGCCCATCCGTGAGCGAATCCACTTCTCCCTCGCCTTCGCTAAGCCCTTCATTATCTCCTTCAGTTTCGCCATCCCCGTCCCTAAGTCCCTCCCTTTCTCCGTCGGAAAGTCCCTCGACTTCTCCTTCTCCGTCGGAAAGTCCCTCGCGTAGCCCTTCAATCAGTCCCTCATCAAGCATCAGTCCGTCGATATCCGAATCAAGCTCGCCAAGCCCCTCAATAGCCGCCGCTTCCATAAAAACTATCAACGAACTCGGTGAAGCGTCAATAAAAACAGTCAATGGACTACCGAGAGGATCGATAAAAAGCATAAACGGAACATGGTGGAGCGTCTGACATTGCCTGATAGTTTGTAATTTACTATAATTAAGGCATGTATCGGAAGATTATCCACTTTGTAAAATACAATAACGCTTTCACTATTATCTTTGTCACCTGCTTTTTCGGTTTCGGCATAACTTACGCCGCCAGTCCGACCGTGCGCGAGAGCGTTTATGCCAGCGAACAGGCCGTGGTTTCCATTGACAACAGTCTGATTGTTTCGGCTGATCTTGATAATTTCAATTTCAATTTGAGGATAAATTCGATCACCGATGACGCCAAAAATTATTATGTCGTTTATACCTATCAGACGCTGGCGATTGAAGACGGTTTTTGGCGGGAAAAAGAAATAGAGAAGACCTTGACAGTCAGCAAGGAAGCGCTGGGCGACAAGGATCTGGGTCTTTATGTAGCCAGGGAATTGGGGGAAAACATCAATTACGAATTATCCTACTTGAAAAGAGTCAAGAAATTGGAGAAAGAAAATGGAGAATCTCGGAAAGTGGTCACCACGGAATATTCCGGTCTGATCGGGAAATTACTGGATCCCAAGGAACAAGTCATAGAGGGTTATAATCCGGTTATTCCAGAACCGGTGCCGGAGGTGGCTACTACCGCGGAGACAAATCCGGCGGCAGTCATAGTCTCCATCCCTCATCCGAAACCGTCGCAAACTGCCACTCCTACTCCGACCCCGACTTCTGCTTCAACCCCGACCACGACTTCACAACAAACGGAATCAACGTCAGAAGATATTGTCAATGAACAGCTAGTGCAGGATGTAGTGGAGCAACTTTTACAGGATAATTCAAGTTCAACTCCGGTAACTACTTTAGCCACTACTTCGCTTGTGGCCACAGAAGCCAGCTCCACGCCAGAGACGGTTTCGGAACCGGTAATTGAAGCTAGCTCCACGCCGGAAACAACTTCAGAATCAGTCGCTAGTACAACGGAAGTCACACCTCCTCCAGCCACTGTTCCGGAATCGGTAATTGAAGCCAGCTCCACTCCGGAGATGATTTCAGAACCGACTCCAGCTATACCAGATGTTGCGCCTCCTCCAGCTACTGTTCCTGAACCGGTCACGCAAGATACTTCCACGCCAGAGACGGTTTCAGAACCGACACAATAAATGAAAAAAATTGTTTACCTGTTGTTTGTTTTCACACTGATTTTTGGCGCTAGATCCGTTTACGCCGACGAATACACTTCGGCCGGTTACAAAGTGCTTGACCCGGTAATGAATGCCGGTGGCTACGGATCATCGGACAGTTATAAATTATTCGGCGTAATGTCTCAAATATCTATAGGCACAAGTACTTCGCTTTCTTTCGGAAACAATGCCGGTTTTCTCTATTTTCCTTTTGCTTCATCCCCGGTAGTTTCAACGACAGCTGGCAACGGTCAGGCAATTCTTTCCTGGTCTCCTTCCACCGGTTATTTGGGTTGGACCGCTTCGAG
>JBBUES010000017.1:0-7261 GCA_038056785.1 Patescibacteria group bacterium
TCACTAAGGCCAACACAGCTTTGCTCTATGCTGCCATAGGCACAGCCGTGCTCCTGGGCTCGTGGGTCTTGGCCACAGCGATCTGTAAGACCATAGGCCTTCTGGGTGGGCCTATCTGCACATTCTAATTATGGATTTCCAAGGACTTATCAATGTTTTCTTAGATTTGATCAAGGTAACTATCCCTGTAGTTGCCTCCATGACCCTCCTCGTCTTCTTCTGGGGCTTGGTGAAGTTCATCTTCGCCGTGGGAGGAGATGAGAAGGCTGTGGCGGATGGTAAGAGTCTCATGATTTGGGGTCTTCTGGCGCTCTTTGTAATGGTCGCTATTTGGGGAATCTTGAGGTTCCTCACGGGAGAGTTTGGTTTTGACTTTGTGCTGCCACACTTGCCTACCCGTTAATACGAAGTTATGATTAATAATATGAAAAATAAAATACTTTTACCGATACTCTTCTCTGTATTTCCCATGATTGCTTCCGCTCAGTTTGGTGGAATGAAGGGGCTTATTGGAGGGGCTGGAGATATAGTGCTGACTCTCACTAAGATTGCGGTGGCGCTAGCCCTGCTAGCTTTCTTCTGGGGCCTCGTCAGATTCATCTTCGCAGTAGGCGGTGACACTGCTGCTGTTGAGCAAGGTAGAACACTCATGATCTGGGGTCTCGTCGCACTCTTTGTGATGGTGGCCGTTTGGGGGATCATCTACTTTATCGGTGACGAACTTTTCCCAGGTGGTGCTTTTGCTCCTGCCCCAGCTATCCCAACCTTCCCTAGACCTTAAATTAGGGGATAAGTAGATTGTCTTTCTCCACTCTTGACGTATCATAGAGTTATACCGTGAGGTATTGGAAAGTTAGCTAAGTTAGCTAAGTTTGGAAGTTACTAAGTTTATAAGTTAAATAAGTTAAATGAAAAAATTTATTATCGCCGCTCTCGCCGTCGCTCCCGCTATGGCTTCCGCTCAGAACTTGGGCAATCTCACCACTCTTCTCAAATCTGTGGGCAATCTGATCGACATCGCTGTGCCTATCGTGGTGGCGCTTGGTCTCCTCGCCTTCTTCTGGGGCTTGGTGAAGTTCATCTTCGCTGGCGCAGAAGCCAAGGAAGAAGGTAAGAGCCTCATGATCTGGGGTCTCGTGGCTCTCTTCGTCATGGTCTCTGTCTGGGGACTCGTACGCTTCATTGGTAACGCTGTGGGGATTACTGAAACTGGTACCTCCATCACTCCTCCCTCGGTTAACCTTAAGTAGTATTCACAGATGGTTATTACCGAGCTTCTAGGGAAGGTGAACCAGTACATCCTCAATCCGATCATCACACTGGCCTTCGCTATTGCCCTCCTCGTCTTCTTCTGGGGAATCTTCCAGTTCGTAGCCTCCGAGACAGGGGACAAGGAGCGTGAGAAGGGTAAGAGCAAGATCATCTATGGCATCCTCGGCATGTTCGTCATGCTCTCGGCTGTGGGGATCATAGGTGTGATTCTGAAAACCTTCAATATCAGTAACGCTGGTTCTACCTACATCGGACTCTAGAAGGTAACCTTCATTAGAAGTATGGAAAAAGGGCGCCATG
This sequence comes from Patescibacteria group bacterium, assembly GCA_038056785.1. Classification (GTDB taxonomy): domain Bacteria; phylum Patescibacteriota; class Minisyncoccia; order Phycocordibacterales; family Zambryskibacteraceae; genus UBA5004. The sequence goes on from JBBUES010000017.1 coordinate 1,573, forward strand.
TCTCTTGACTGGCGCCCTTTTGGTGGGTAAGAACTGGATGGAGTTCATCGTGAGAACTCCATCTTGATGCGAAGGGTGTCTGACGACCCCTCATCGGTGAGGCGATAGCGGATCTGCCTCAGCCGACCTTCGACCTTCACGTGCTCGACTTCGCCTGCCGGGTACTTGACCGGCTCTGTCGTCGGGGTGTTGACCTGCGCCTCGTAGGCGATGCCAACATCAGTGCGCTCCCAGTTGATCTTGTGGTTCAGCGGGACGCTGAACCACTCTGACCACTCACGGCCGACTTCGACGGTCTTCGTGATTGGCTCATCCGAGACGATGGCCGGTGGGTGCGATAGGCAACCATCAGCGCATTCCGGAGCGAAGCGGTTCCAGAGGCAGTAGCCCAGGACCGCCAGGCAGGCGAAGATCGCGAAGATCACCGCTGCCTTCAGAACCCGGTCGCGTACTCCGGCCCACCAGGCGGCGGCGCCGGCTCCGGTCGGGATGGCCCCAGCCATCCGCCAGCAGGCATAAGCGATACCTGCGAAGATGGCGACGCCGAGAACGACGGGGATGAGCCACCAGCAACCGTACAGGACGGCCACGGTGAGCGTCATCACGAACACGAGTAGCGCGAGAAGTGTGGGCATGCTGACTCCTTTTGGTTGGGGTGAAGTCCCCAACGGTCTGTTTTAAGAATAGCATACTATGTATTAAATGTCAAGTAGTTATTGACGTATATAATAAAGTATTGTACTTATTGGCTTAAAATAAGGCTTAAATAGCAGAGGTATCCTGGGCACGTAGGCGTTTGTCGGTATAATAAGGTTATGAGTAACAATTCTCCCTGGATTCATCAGCTTGATAAGTCTCGAGTCAGTCGCAGGCTCGAGAGAGACGAACAGAGCGACGTGGCCATCATTGGCGCAGGTATTGCTGGTATTGCTACCGCTTACTATACTCTCAAGCACACGGAGAAGACTGTCGCCATCCTCGAGGGCTACAAGCTGGCCCATGGTGCTACGGGGCACAATGCTGGGCACTTGGTGAGCTACTTCGAACGCCCCTTCCGTGAGTTGGTGGACGCCTTCGGTCTCGACTTGGCTGTACAGGCGCAGAAGGACGTGGACTCAGCTTGGGAGCTCATGGAAGAGATGTACACCGAGGCTGGGCTCGACATCCCCCTTTCCCGCTTCGAGAGTTACGCCGGTCTCTCGAGCAAGGAGCAGGTTCTCTCCCACTTGGAGAATGATTATTTGCGCCGGAAGGGCGGACTCCATACCAAGGTTGTTGAAATTTGGGAGGACGCCGATTTTATTCACGAAATCCCTGAGCAGTATCACGATCATCTTTCTTTTGTCTCCCGAGAGGAAATTGCGCTCAAGCTTGAGACCTTCGACCCGCAATACATCGCCGTGCTCTCTTCGCAGAAGGGGGTGATGAACTCCGCTCTCTTCTGCCAAGAGGTGGCCGCTTACCTGGGGGAAACTTATCCCGAGCGTTTCTCTATCTATGAGCACTCTCCTGTGGGGAAAATAGTGATTCATAAAGATAAAGTGATCCTCGATGTGGGTCTCCACACTTTTGAATGTAAGGATGTGGTGCTCTGTACCAACGGTTTTGAAAATTTGGATCTCATTACTCCAGACGGGCTAACTGTGAACACTCGTTTCCACCACAATATCCACGGTATCGTGGCCTTCATGTCCGCTTACCTCGAGCCTCATACTGGAATTCCAGCGGCCATCAGCTATTATCAAAAAGAAGATCCCGGACTCACCGACAACCCCGGTGACCCCTACTTCTATGTCACTCGTCGTGAGTATGAATATGAAAAATCAGATAAACACAATCTGGTCTGTATTGGTGGCCCAGACTATGCGCTCGAACATCTCTCTCGCTATGATCGTGACTTGGAGTTCTCAGAGAAGGCCAAGATCCAAATAGACGCTTTCGTCCGCCAAACCTATGACAAGAAGGAGGCGCTCGAATACCTCTTCATGTGGCACGGGGTGATGGGCTATACCAAGAATCTCCTCCGCATGGTTGGCCCCGATCCCACTTACCCACACTTGTACTACAACTTGGGCTGCAATGGGGTTGGTCTCATGCCCTCGATCTTTGCTGGGAGCAAGGTGGCACGCCAGATAGCGGGAGAGAAGTTCCCTTCCTCACTCTTCGATATTCCTCTTACGGACTGAAGGGTAGGTTTTCTACCACTTTCGTCTTCTTGATCATTTCAATAATCTCGTCCTCGTTGTCGGTAATGGTGAAAAGGTTCATGTCTTCCTCCGTGATCATCCCTCTTGAGAGCATCTCATCTCTCATTAGATCCTTGACCTTATTCCAGTACTCGGAGCCGAAGCAGATAAGGGGAGCGCCAGCAATCTTCTTGGTTTGAATCAGTGTCACTATTTCGAAAAATTCGTCGAGAGTACCAAAGCCGCCTGGGAAGAAGATGAAGACTTCTGCACCGAAGGCGAGGCAAACCTTCCTAGCGAAGAAGTAGTAGAAGGAAACGCTCCTCTTGATATAAGCGTTCGTGGGCTGGGCATCTGGAAGCTTGATAAGGAGGCCAAGAGCGTTGCCGCCGGATTCATAAGCGCCTCGATCCGCTGCTTCCATGATGCCTGGGCCGCCACCCGAGACTATCGAGTATTCGAGCTCCTTCACAATCCTGGCAGAGAGGGAGCGAGCTTTCTCATAGTAAGAATCGCCTTCACGCAAGCTGGTGGAGCCGAAGAAGGTGACAGTCTTGGGGTAGTCTGCGAGGAACTTGAAGCCCTCGGTGAACTCCTTGGCAATCTCAGCCACCCTCTCGGTGGCTGCTCTGTGCATCTCTCTTCGGTTTAAGATATTCGACATAGAGCCATAATATCATAAGGTTTTAGAATTCTAGGTGTCGGGAGGGTTATCCTCCCGACAGGGAGCACAAAAGACTTGACAAGGCAAGTATTTAGTGCTAGGATAGTAAAAGATATAGGTGGCTACTAATGGCTGCCTCAAGGAGAGGACCAATGCGTTATCTGGTTGCGTGTGCGCTCATCGTTCTATCAACTGCGGGTACGGAAGCTCAACAGCTCCCGACTGCGGGGGAGCTCATCGGCAAAGGCTCACTCATCGTCGGCGAGTCGCTCGAAGGGCGGCTGAACGGCGGTTACGCTCAGCTCGTCTACGCTGGCTACGGTCTCACCGAAAAGCTGGACATCTACGCGGCGGTGGGCGAGGGCAACGGGACCTGGTTCCGCGGCGTCGGTGTCAGCTTCACCGGCTTCGAACGCGGTCCGATCAAGGTCAATGGCGCGCTGTTTGTCCGCTCGAACTTCAAGAGCGGTTACGGCATAACGCCCCGGATCACCGTGATGCACGAGGTCAGTGATCGGTTCGCTATCTTCGGTGGCCTGACAGTGCTCAATGGCCCACGCAGGCCTCGCGCAACCGGAGTCGAGACGCCTCAGTACACGCCGACAATCACTTACCTGAAAGACTACGCCCCAACGGAGATCGTCGCCGATCCAGGACCCTATCCGCTGCCGGCCTCGCCGAGAGCGAGCGTCAGTGTTCTGGGAATTCCGCTGCCGATCGGCTTCACCTACAGAGTGACCGAGAGATGGACCGTCGTCGCTGAGTCCGCCATCGGCATCCTCGGCAGCCAGCCGGTCTCCGGACGTTTCGCGGCCAGCTACAAGATCAGATAGCTGCCGTGCGTTTGTGAACCAGGGCGTCGCATACACTGCGACGCCCTATTCATTTTGGGGTATAATTGGATGCATAGTAATTTAGGAAATAATAATGAAGCAATTAAACAGGAATCAGTGGATAGGAGTCCTCGCTGCCTTGGCAGTGATGGTCTACCTCTTCTTCTCGGGCCCCTTGATGAACCTCTTTACCCCCAGTGCCGTAACTACAACAGAAACCTCTATGATCGAAACAGGCTTTAAAGCAGAAGATGTGAGCGTGGGCAGTGGCGACTTGGCGCAGTCTGGGGACGTGGTCAGCGCTCACTATGTCGGCAAGCTTACTAGCGGACAAGTCTTCGATAGCTCTCGAGACAGGGGCACTCCTATTCAGTTCACCCTCGGCGCTGGCCAGGTGATTCGTGGTTGGGATGAGGGTATCGTTGGTATGCGCGAGGGAGGCAAGAGGATTCTCACCATTGCTCCAGACTTCGGCTACGGTGCTAGAGCGGTTGGTGCTATTCCTGCGAACTCGGTACTTATCTTCGAAGTTGAATTGGTCAAGATCGGAAATTAACCAATGATGGGGGAGATTGATTTCCAGCATCTTCACCACGCTTACCTCGTGGTAGGCGACAAGGAGGCGGCCGAAGAGGCCGTTCTCTCTTTATTTGAGGCACATGGCGAGAAGTTGCTCGGCTCGCCTGACTTCTTCGTCTTCAGGGAAACCTTGCTCGGGGTGGACGACGCTCGCAAGCTCACAGAGCAGGCCATGAGACACGCCTTCACCGGTCGCAAGGTCTTCCTTCTCTCGCCCGAGAAGGTGAGCTTGGAAGCGCAGAATGCTTTGCTCAAAACATTTGAGGAACCGATTGCGGACACTCATTTTTTCCTCATCCTGCGCGAGGAAAGCTTGGTCATCCCGACGCTACTCTCCCGCATGCAGAAGGTCAGTGTGCAAAATTCGATTTTGCACAAAAGGGCAGAAGATTTTCTAGCGCTTGGGATTAAGGAGCGGTTAAATTTTGTAAAAAAGTTTGTCGAAAAGGAACAGAATCTCTCAAGCTTTCTCGATGAGCTCTTGCTCGAGTTCAGAAAAAGGGGAGATACTAAGCACTTAGAAGCAGTTTATAAACTGAGACTAGTAAGTGATGACCGTGGCGCCTCAGCGAGACTAATTTTGGAGCATTTAGCTGCAGTGCTATAATTGAGGTATGGCATATAACTTTTCTCAGTTTAAAGCAGGGGCGGAGGAGGCGGTTGAGTGGCTTCGTAAGGAGTACTTGGGTATTCGCAATGGGCAGGCCAACCCAGGTATTCTCGATTCTGTGCGAGTCGATATGTACGGGTCCTTGATGCCTATCAACCAAGTCGCTTCTGTCTTGGGCGAGAGCGCGCGCACTCTACGTGTCACCCCTTGGGACAAGGGTGCCTTGAAGCCGCTTGATGCTGCTCTGCGTGAAGCGAACCTCGGAATCTCGGTCTCGGTAGATGATCAGGGCCTGCGCATCTCCTTCCCAGAACTCACAGATGACCGCCGTCAGGCTCTTATGAAGATTGCTAAGGCTAAGCTCGAAGAAGCTCGAGTGCGAGTAAGAGGCGAGCGAGAGAAGGTCCATGTCGATGCGGACAGACAAGAGAAGACTGCCACCATGAGCAAGGACGACGTCTTCCGCACCAAGCAGGATTTGCAGAAGCTGGTGGATGAGGCGAACAGGAAGTTGGAAGAACTCTTCAACAAGAAGGAAGTCGAAATTTCTCAATAATCTAGAATGGCGCTCATCCTTTTCTTCGTCATCTTGAGCTTGCTGGTCTTGGTGCATGAGCTGGGGCACTTCTCTGTGGCTAAGTACTTCGGCATCCGAGTAGACGAGTTTGGTCTCGGGTTCCCGCCGAAGGTGAAAAAGCTTTTCGACTGGAAGGGGACCACCTTCACCCTCAACGCCCTGCCCTTCGGCGGGTTTGTGAAGATTTATGGAGAGAGCCCAGACGATTCTGATTTAAAAAACTCTTCGGATATCCCTTCG
>JBBUES010000018.1:0-9774 GCA_038056785.1 Patescibacteria group bacterium
TCGCAACGCTTTCAAATGGAGCTACGGTAAGAAAAAAATTGGAAGTAGGGAAGCGAGTGGTGGTCGAGGCACCACTCGGTATCCCAGAGGAGCTTGGTGGCAACACGCCGGAGGCAGAACAAGAACTGCTCAACACCTTGGTACAAGAGGGTGCCATCATTAACGCCATCCCCACCTCTCCAGCCAAACTTTGGCAGGGAGCCTTCCGTCTACCCATCGACTCACCGATCACCATCACCGACACCTACGGTTATGGTCGCCTGACAGGCGCCTCAACTATAGCTCACAAGGGCACCGACTTCCGAGCGGCGGTGGGCACACCCGTCTATGTCATGAATTCTGGGCTTATCCGCTACGTGGGCAGCCTGCGCAACTACGGTCATGTCGTAGCAGTGGATCATGGGCTTGGCCTTCTCTCTATCTATATGCATCTCTCGGAAGTGCTCGTCTCAGAAGGGGTGAGTGTGGAGAAAGGCACGTTGATTGCGAAAAGTGGCGCGACTGGCTACGTCCTTGGTCCCCACCTCCACCTCACGCTTCGTATCAACAATATCTCCATCGACCCCATGAAGTTCGTAGCACTTCTGGGAGAGAAATAATATAATTTTGTGAATGCATAAGTTTCTTCGAAAGTATTGGAAGTGGGCAATAGCGGTGTTGGTGGTGATTCTCGTTGCCTACTTCGTAGTTGTCGAGTCACAGAAGATCACCAACCAAGACTCAGAGAATGTGGGCGTGGTCGCCTTCGGTGATAGCTTGGTAGCAGGAGTGGGTTCGGTGCAGGGTGGGGGATTCGTGAAGACGCTCTCGGCCGACTTGGACCTGCCTATCACTAACTTAGGGCGAAGCGGGGACACGACGGCGCTCGCCCTCGCTCGAGTGGGTGAAGTGGCGCTTATGAAGCCGGCTCTCACCATCGTCCTTCTAGGAGGCAACGACTATCTCCAAGGTGTGCCGGAGTCAGAGACCAAGGCGAATCTGGGGAAGATTATCGAAGCCCTTCATGCTTCAGGCTCAGCCGTGGTGCTAGTGGGGATTGAGTCGGGTGTACCAGGTACTCGGCATCGAGCTATTTTCGAAACTTTGAGCGAGGAGTACAAGACAGCTTATGTGCCCAACATCCTCGATGGGATCTATGGTCACCAGGAGTTCATGTCCGATAACCTCCACCCCAACGACAAGGGCTATAGGTTTATGGCCGAAAGGATTAAGTCCACTCTTGCGTCTATATAGATATGAAGACTTTAATTTTAATTATCGTGCTGCTTCTTATCGGGTTCGGAGCGTGGTGGTTCATGCGAGATCCAGAGGTGGCTGTCACTGAGGACAATTCTGCCGAGGTGGTAGAGGTGGAGGCAGAGGTCAATCTCGACGAATTCCAGGATAAGGGTTAGACCACAATACTTGGGTAAGAGCGGAGCCCTCGAACCGTTAATAGCCACTGATGGGCCCTAGATTAATAGCCGTGCGATTATCAAGATAATTGATACAAACATATGGCAGAAAACAAAAATCAGGGTAATAACCGAGGCTTCGCAGGTATGGATCCTGAGAAGCAACGCGAAATAGCTTCCAAGGGTGGCAGGGCCGCACATCAGAGCGGTCATGCTAACCAGTTTGATTCTAAAACTGGTGCCGAAGCCGGTCGTCGAGGTGGACAGAATTCTCGCAATGCAGGCGAGAGTGACAAGATTGAAGGCTTCTCTGGTGAGGCTATGTAGATCTTGGCTACTACTAGAACACAAAACACTCCGCAAGGAGTGTTTTGTGTTGCCGCGCTTGCATCTACATCCTCCTCCTCTATAATTCGTGAGTAACAAAACTCCTGTGGAAAAAACTCTCAAAAATAAAAACTTAATAGTTCCCAAGTCTCTCCCCTTCGGAGACATTTTTGTCAGTAAACCCGCTCGCATGCTCGAATGGTTTGGTGCTGTGAACGATCAGAACCTTTTTCAAACCATTGCTAGCATCAAATCTCTTTTGAAAGAAAATAGAGAAGAAGAAATTCAACTCCTAATCAACTCACATGGCGGAGCGACCGGTATTGGGATGAGCTTCCATGATGCGATGCACTCACTCCTAAGGCCCAACCTCACCACCATCGGCTCTGGTGACGTGGATTCCTCTGGTGTGATCCTCCTCCTCTCGGGCACTCGGCGCTTCCTCACTAGGAACACCACCTTGCTCCTCCACTTGGCCGGCCGCAACTTCGGCACAGACAAACGCTTCTCGACACTCGATATGGAGAACCTTCTCAAGGGAGACAAGCTCAAGGACTACCAGTACGCCTGTGTTGTTTCCAATGCTACTAGTGGCCATCTCAATCCAGAAGATGTGCTCGAGATGATGAAGAATGAAACCGTGCTCAATGCGGAAGAGGCGGTGAATATGGGGCTGGCACACAAGGTTTTGGATTAACTGTCGCGCTTTACATTCCTAGGTTAATACGTACTCTGTAGGGCTAGACAGCCGTATTCCCTAGGAGGGGACATGAACAAGAAGCTATTTGTCCTCCTGGTGGAGGACAACGAGGATCTGATATACCTGTTCAAGGAAGTGTTTGAGGGCAAGGGTCATACAGTGGCAGTCGCTCGCTCGATCGCTGAAGTCGTGAAGGTCTATCAAGACCCGATAGACGACCAGAGGTTCATCTATGCTCTGGTGGATATCCACTTGGGCAGCAGCAGGGACAACGCTGGTATCCTGATCCTCAAGCTCATTCACGAGATCGCTTCTCACCGCACGCTAGCATGTGCTATGACTGGCGACGCTACAGAGCAAACTATTCGGGCCGCCACTCAGGTGGGAGCTCGGATCGTGTTCCCGAAGCCGATCGACCTTGATGTCGTCCGGATTCAGTTCGAGGAGACGGACCTCGAGGAAGTGATCACGAAGGCCAGCCACAACCAGCTGACGGGTCTTCTGAATTACGATCGCTTCGAGGAGATGCTTCTCGTGGATATCAACCTCGCATTGGAAGATAGGTATCCAGGTTCGAACAAGAGTTTCTCACTCCTGTCTATCGATGCTGACGACTTCGGCAGTATCAACAAACTCTACAGCCATCGTACAGGCGACCTTGCTATCAAGGCGATCGGGAGGATCCTCGAGAAGCGTTTGCGCCTCGGTGACTGGATTTGCCATAAGTCAGGTGACGAGTTCCTCATCTGGCTTCGCAATACCAAGATTCAGACTGCTATAGGCATAGCGGCGAACTTGGAGGATGCGGTGGCTGCGGCTGAAGTTAGGCATAGCGACGGACAGTTGATCCCCATCAGGATCTCAATCGGTGTGACTGGGGTCGACATGGAACAGATGAGGCATCTGACCAATTCCGAGAAGGTCCCTCACATCATGGAACAGGCCGAGATGGGTTCTCATGGACTCAACAAGGTCAAGGAGAAGAGGAAGGGGGAGAGACGGAGACATAACACTTAACGGGGCAGGTCGCAAGCGACCTGCCCCGTTCTCACGTCTACTCCCGCTACATTTTTGATATTATTGTAGAGAAAGCATTGCAGTGCTGTTCCGTTTAACCCTTATATGAAATACCTCATTACACTTATTGTTATTGTTCTCACTGCATTGGGTCTGTTTATCTACTTCAGACTCGACAACAAGGCAGTCTTTACCCCAGCTCCAGTTGCCACTAGCACTCCAGTCACTACAACAGATGACAGGAGTGATCTGATTCGCGTTACTTTCCCTCAGGCCAACGTTTCCGTGAGAAGCCCGCTCACTGTGACAGGTCAAGCTCGTGGCAACTGGTACTTCGAAGCGAGCTTCCCAGTGAGAGTGCTCGATGCCAACAACAAACTTCTGGGCACCGGTATTGCAGAAGCGCAAGGGGATTGGATGACGACCGAGTTTGTGCCCTTCTCTACTATCATCTCCTTCGCCAGCTCCACTACTGCTACTGGCACACTAGTACTAGAGAAGGATAATCCCTCCGGTTTGCCGGAGCACGACAACTCACTGCGCATTCCTATCCGTTTTGAAAGTGGTTCTCAAGTAGCCACTCGCAGCGTGAAGCTCTACTTCTACAACAGCAACTTGGACAAGGACGCGAGTGGCAACGTGATCTGTTCTGCTAAGGGCTTGGTCCCAGTCAACCGCACCATCCCTCTCACTAACACACCTATTCAAGACGCGGTAAGAGAGCTCCTCAAGGGTCCGACCACCGCCGAGAGAGCCCAGCTCTCCGGTACCGAGTATCCACTTCCTGGTCTTACTCTCACGAGCGCCTCGCTTACGAGTGGCGTGCTTACGCTCACCTTTAGTGACCCACAAGGGAAGACCACAGGCGGTTCATGCCGAGTGGGAGTCCTCTCTGCTCAGATTGAGGCTACTGCCAAGCAGTTCGGAGGTGTGAGCACGGTCCGCTATGCGCCCATGGACAGTCTCTTCCAACCTTAATGCTTAAAGCTGATACCAATATTATAGTCGGGGCCGTTTTACTTCTAATTTTATTCGCCTTTCTTTCGAGCTATTTGCTAGGCCGTAGTACGGGTAGTGAGCCGGTGGTAGGTAGTTGGGCTTGTACGACCGATGCAAGAGTTTGCCCCGACGGCTCGAGTGTGGGTCGTACTCCTCCATACTGCCAATTCGCTCCTTGCCCTCGTTGAGCCTGCGCCGCGTAGCTTTACGCGAAGTGGTGTAAGAAATGAAACTCTCAATCGTCTAAATTTGTGTATTCTTATGAAAAAAAAATTATTCACTAACCTAGTGCTTGTGGCAGTTTTGTTTGTTTCCAGTCACTCTTTCGCCTACGCCTTCATCGATCTCAACATGGATAGAGCTATGTTGAAAGCTGATGCAGAGGGTGAAGTGGTGACCCCTGCCAAGGCCGTTCTCACTGACTCAGACTTACGTGCGTATGCCGAGACGGCACTACGTGAGGACGACAACTTGGAAGCGCTTAGCTTTACCGGAGACAGGGTGGAGGTGAGCTACAAGCAACAGGGGCACTTTCTGGCCTTAGTGCCTATGACCTTCAAGGCCAAGGCGGTGGCGAAAGCGAGTGGTGAAGTGGAGCTCAACTACCCTTGGTATACCTTCCTCAATCTAGATGATAAGGAGAAGGTGAAGATCGAGCTCAAGATTGCGGTAGACAACGCCCTTTCTGCTCGCGCAGTAGGTTCGGTGAGGGCGGAGGGGGAAGTGGTTAATCCAGTCTTTACACCAGCTGAGTCGGCCGAGGTGGCAGCACAGATGCATGCTATCTTACAGAAGAGTTTAGGTGTATAATAGAATCATACCAGTATCGGTATTCTACCTCAGACTGACGTGACGGATGCACACGGATAGGCCGGATTTACTCGCAGGGTTTGTGCGGATTCTTAAAAGAGTCGAACCTTACTAAGTAAAATTTGGCGTGTTCACACGTCTCCTCCAATGGTCAATACAAATACAAAACTAAGTGCTGTTCAGGGCGTTGAGAAACTGTTTGGAGAAATTTATAGCCGGGAATCAGACGCTATCTTCCGGTTCTGTCTTTTGCGTACTTCCGACAGGGAGATGGCGCTCGACTTTACCCAAGATACCTTCATGAGGTTCTGGAATTCTCTCATGCTTGAGAAGGACATCAAGAACCATAGGACTTTTCTCTTCACTATCGCTCGCAACTTAATCATAGATTGGTATAGGAAGAAGAAAGCTTTCTCTCTGGAAACAATGATGGAGAATGCCGCCGAGGGTCGCTCCGGTTTCCAGCTGGTGGCACCTGAGAATGTAGAGACAGAGGTTGAGGCTGGTATGCTCATAGACAAGATTCGTGAGCTGCCCGAGCCTTACTCTAACGCGGTTTACCTGCGTTGTGTCGAGGAGCTGAAACCTCGTGAGATCTCCAAGATCTTGGGCGAGTCAGCCAACGTGATCTCTGTGCGTATTAGCAGGGGGCTAGAACAACTTCGCCAATTACTACACGTAAATGTTAAAACAAAAACAGTTTAAGTTAGTCAAAGAGCAAATAAGAATAATTAAGTGTCCAGATGGATTGTGTCCGGCCGGCATAGACACTTTGAAGGAGGTGACGCTTACCCCAGAGGAGAAGCGCTCAATCTACTTCCGACTCAAGGATCAGATTTTCAGACAGAAGCTGTTGTTGAGGAAGGTGCCTCTGTTCTAGCTCAAATAACAAAAACACCGGCATGTGCCGGTGTTTTTGTTATTTGTGGAAGAGGGCTTCGACGTCGTCCCACCAACCGTCTTTGTCCGCGTCACGAGTCTCTGGGTCGGTGATGACACAAGTGTTGTTTCCACTCTCTCCTCCGAAACAGAGGCGGATGCCGAGAACCTTAGGCTCTCCCACATCACTCTTTACGAAAAAGAGCACAATCTTGGTCTTATCTAGTCCTTCCATGATTACCATATGGTCGGTGGACATGATGATCTGCTTGTCGTCGTAGAAAACGGATTTGAAATCTTCGAGTTTGAACTCGGCTCCAATTTGGGAGACGCTATCCATCAGTCTTTCGCACTCAGTAATCTTTTCTGGATTAGAACAAGCTTCGGAAACTTGGTAAGAGAGACTCTTCACCCCTTCGAGGTCGTGCGCCTTGGCGAACTTGAGATAGTCTTGGAAAGTGGACCAAGCCGCGGTGACATTGAAGCTGTCATTGAGGTTGGGGACTTTGCTAGAGAAGGGTAGCGATAGGCCTGAGAAGAGGGGGAGATTGCGAGGACCGCCCATTCTCTCAGACGAAGGAGCGAACACGAGGATTGTTCCTAGGACTACTACTAGCGCGACTGTGACAGCGATATTTGTTTTAGACATGAAGCCAATTTTAGCATATTTGTCTATTGTTCAAGCTAGTCTTTGGTGATAAAATTAGAGTCAATATGATCCTTTTCGACCGTGTCTCCAAAGTGTATCCGGACCAATCAGTGGCACTTGATTCCGTGAGCTTTTCTATAGAGCCCAAGGAGTTTGTTTCTATCGTTGGGCCCTCTGGTGCAGGCAAGACCACTCTCCTCAAACTTTTCCTAGCCGAAGAACGTCCTACTGAGGGTCGCGTGCTCTACGGGGATACCGATGTCCACACTCTCGGCAAGAAAGAGATCAACAACTTCCGTCGCAATGTGGGTATGGTCTTCCAGGACTTCAGACTCTTACCCAACAAGACTGTCTATGAGAACATCGCCTTCACCATGGAAGCTTCTGGTCGCACCGATGAAGAGATCGAGCAGGACGTGCCCCATGTGCTTGAGCTAGTAGACCTCCTGCCGAAGATCTGGAATTTTCCACACGAACTCTCTGGCGGCGAGAAGCAGAGGGTGGCTATCGCTCGTGCACTCGTCAACGAACCCGACGTCATTATTGCCGACGAACCGACGGGGAACCTGGATCCGGTCAACACCTACGATATAGTCCAAATTTTGAAAAGAATCAATGACTTGGGTACCACTGTCATCCTCACCACTCACAACAAGGGTATTATTGACTCTCTAGGCAAGCGAGTCATCGCTATGGAGAAGGGCAAGATCGTGAGAGATGACAAGAGTGGTAAATATTTTAATTAATCTATGATCGAAAACGCAGACACTTGGACAAAGCTGAAGAGAATCACGAAGGCCGGCTTCTTCAACTTCTGGAGGAACGGCACAGTCTCACTGGCTTCCGTCTTGGTGATGATGGTTACTCTTCTCGCTATCGGATTCATCTCCTTCGCTGGCGCTATTCTAGATACTGCGCTCGCAGAGTTGCGAGACAAGATCGATGTGAACGTGACCTTCGTACCCAGTGCCAAGGAGGCAGAGGTGCTTGAGATCAAGCAGACCATCGAGTCTTTGCCCGAAGTGCTTCTGGTCACCTATGTTTCTCGTGAGGATGCCCTTGAAGCCTTCAAGGAGCGCCACAAGAACGATCAGTCTATCCTCTCAGCACTTGATGAGCTTGGAGAAAATCCGCTCGGAGCAGTGCTCAATGTGAAGGCTCGTGATCCTTCTCAGTACGCCTCAGTCGCGCAGTTCCTAGAGAGTGATGGCACTATCTCAAATGGTGGAGTGAGTGTCATTGACCGTGTGAACTATTTCGAAAACAAGGCGGCTATCGACCGTCTAGCTTCGATCATCTCATCCGCCGATCGTCTGGGCTTCGCTCTTACCATCATTCTGGCAGTCATCTCGATGCTTATCGCTTTCAACACTATCCGTCTCACCATCTATATCGCCAAGGACGAGATTGCGGTCATGCGCTTGGTTGGCGCCTCGATGACTTACATCCAAGGACCCTTCGTGGTCGTGGGTGTGATCTACGGAGTGGTGGCAGGACTTATTACACTTCTCATGTTCCTACCTATGACCTATTGGTTGGGCTCGGCTACCGAGAGCTTTTTTGCCGGTTTCAACATTTTCTCTTACTACGTGCGCCACTTGCCTGAGATGGCCTTCATCGTCTTCTTCTCTGGTGTCATGATCGGCGCTCTCTCGAGCATTCTGGCTATCCGCAGATACTTGAAGGTCTAGGCTTTACTGAATTGGGTTCTGTCCTCTGATCAGACGGACTAGGATCATGATGATTGCTACGACGAGAAGCACGTGGATGAAGCCCCCGATCGTGTAGGAAGTAATGAAGCCCAAGAGCCACAGGATCAACAAGACAACAGCTATAGTTGTTAACATATTTTTAAATTAAGTTGGTGTTCTCAAATAGACGGGGCAATCGAAGGAATATTACTCTGTGGTCACTCCGTCGAACTCGGCTTCGTTGGCCACGGCCTCTTCCTTGGTGTGGCGGACGATGCCGTCCTTGTGGTGAGCGGGGGAGTAGAGAGTGTAGAGTTTGAGATCCTCGGTCTCTGAGGTGTTCACGACGTTGTGCTCGGCTCCCGCAGGGACGATGACAGCATCACCATCTTTCACTTCGTATTCGTTCCCGTCTATCAGCACCTTGCCTACACCCGCGTCGAAGCGGAAGAATTGGTCGTTCTCTCTATGAGTCTCCATACCGATCTCCTCCTTGGGCTTGAGGGACATGAGTACGATCTGGGTGTGCTCGCCCGTGTACAATACCCGACGGAAGTCGGCGTTCTCCTTGGTCAGTTTCTCAATATTTTCTTTAAATCCTTTTTTCATATCCTAATTATACTCATATAGACGGATGTCGGTCGAATTAATTTATAAAAAGGCCGCCCGCGAAAGCGTTCGGCCTTCGGGGCGGTCTAGTACGAGGCTTGGGGTGGCATGTTTCTCCCGACCTCGATCATGTACTTCTGGTCCTCCTGTACGGAAACCCAATCGGCGAGGACGATCACGAACTTGCGGCCTCCTGATTTCCCGGTGCGAATCTCGAATCCCTTCTTCAGATGTTCATTAGGGCGGGTAGGGAAGCGCGCCTCGGTTTTTGCGAATTGAATGAGCGTGGCGGCTGCTGTACCGCAGTTGAGGGGGTCGGGGAAGGCAACTGTTTCGGTGTAGGTAGGGTCAGGCTTCGTGAAGAGAAGTCTGCAACTCCTGGGTCCTCCGATGGCGCGATCCGTATGGGTGAACACGGCCGTTCTATTCTCCGTCGCCTTCACGAGAAGCAGGAAGAGCGTTGCCATGAGGCAGCCCTTACCCACGAGCTCTGATTCCGGAAGATCCTCGTATCTCATTGCATTTGCTCCTATGTAGGGGAATTCCTAAAACCATATTTCAATAAAATATGAGAAAAGTCAAGAGAGGGTTGAAAAAAGCCTAATTTCTAGGTATTCTAGGATTTATTGCCAGATCGTCTAATGGTAGGACAATCGCCTCTGAAGCGGTTTATCTTGGTTCGAATCCAAGTCTGGCAGC
>JBBUES010000019.1:0-12348 GCA_038056785.1 Patescibacteria group bacterium
CCGCCGTTGTCTATCATGAGCACATTGTCGAAGGTGATAGTGTCGCCCTCCTGCCAACCCTGCTTGTCCGTCGAAGCTTTAGCGGAGTCGGAGAGTTTCTCGATCTTGATAGTATCCCCTGCCTGAACTCGGTATTGCTTGCCTCCGGTAGCGATAGTGGCGAAGAGTCCACCTTCCTCAGAAGTCTTCTTGGCAGGGCTTTTAGCGGCCTTAGGGGCTTTTTTAGTGGCTTTCTTTGGGGTAGTGGTGGCTTCAGTCATAGGGGTACTATTCTACCGAAGGTTTGTCCAAAGTCAATGTTTCGATCCCTATTTTGGTCCCGGTGATCCTCATGACGTCCTTGTCTACCTTGCCGAGCTCCTTGTAGCCGGAGTTGTAGTGGTTCACCGTAGTGGCGAGCGTGTTCCCGAGCTTGCTGTAGTACTCCTCGTAGCTCTTCAAGTGCCTGCCGAGCTCCTCAACCCTCTTCACGATCTCTGTGGCTTTCTCCTCGATATGCAAAGCGTTCAGACCTTGGAGGACTGTTTGGAGGTAGGCTAGGAATGAGGTTGGTGAGACGACTAGCA
This sequence comes from Patescibacteria group bacterium, assembly GCA_038056785.1. Classification (GTDB taxonomy): domain Bacteria; phylum Patescibacteriota; class Minisyncoccia; order Phycocordibacterales; family Zambryskibacteraceae; genus UBA5004. The sequence goes on from JBBUES010000019.1 coordinate 567, forward strand.
CATGGTGCTTGGAAGCTGCTCTCTGGATGAGGCTCTCTGAATCTTCTTTGAGTGCCCCAATTTTGTTCACAATGAGGTCATAATAAATAGCTTCGTGTGGGATGAACATAAAGGCAAAGTCCATGGTGCCATTTGAGGGCTGGATATATTTAGCGGTCTCCGCAATGCGGTTCTTGAGGTCGTTTACAAATAGTTTCTCCAAACGTTCCTTCTCGAGCGGATCCTTCTCCTCCACCAAGCGGTTGTAGTTCTCGAGAGAGAACTTGGAGTCGACGGGGATGATCTTGTCCTTCACAAAGACGACGGCATCCACGATGTTGCCATCTGGGAAGGCGTACTGCATCTGGTAGCTGCCAGGGGGCAAGACATTTTTCAAAAGTGTTTCTAGATAGTACTCACCCAGCACTCCTCTCTGCTTGGGATTCTTGAGAATATCTTGGAGAGATTGGAGTTGGTCAGCGAAGGAGACCATTTGCTTGCCTGTCTCACTCACTCGTACTACTTCCTTGATGATCTCCTTGATGTTGTCGTTGAGACGGCTGTCCAGCTTCTGCATCTGGTTCTGGAGGAGGATGAGACCTTCGGTTTTGTCTTCTCTCTCCTCTGGCTTACGAGTGAGCTTGAACACGAGCCAGACATTGACCAAAAGGATCGCAGCGACGATAATGAGTGTTACATTCATAATCAAGATTATAACATGTCACTACAAACCGATATTAAGGCCCAGATGATCGAAGCGATGAAGGCCAAGGAGGCCGTGCGTCTCTCTGTGATCCGTGGACTCATGGCTTCCTTCACCAACGAGCTCGTGGCCAAGGGCAAGATGCCTCAGGATGAACTCTCGGATGAGGATGTTCTCACCGTCATCTCTCGCGCGGTCAAGCAGCGCAAGGACTCTATAGAGCAGTTTGAGAAGGGTGGTCGTGCGGACTTGGCTGATGAAGAGAAGGTTGAACTCGCCATCCTCCAAACCTACTTACCTACTCAGATGACTCGTGAGGAAATTTTTGCTTACGTTAAACAAGAAATGTCAAAGGGTACCTTTGACATAAGTAAAAGAAATCAGTTTATGGGTTTAGTCATGAAGGAGCTCAAAGGCAAGGCCGATGGTACAATAGTGAAGGAGGTTGTGGACAGTCTCTTGACTTAGAGACTGTTCTGTGCTAAGATAAGAAAAGGAGGCACACATGGGATTTCGCATTCGTGCTTGGCGGGGGCAACCTCGGTTTGCAGGCAAGCGGCGCATTGTTCCTCGAAAGCCGAAGGTGGCGAAGCCACCAAAGGCGGAGCCACTTTCCTCAAACGAGATCCTCATGCGCCGGATGAAGGAGGCTGGAGTCCAACCGGACCCTGACCACACCGAATCCGAGCATCACGGGCAGTCCTAACGGACTGCCCCTTCCCTTTTTAATATCTTTTTCTTCGCTTGTTCGCCCCCTCTATTATAATTACCAACCTTGCCGTCTGAACGGATCACTCGGTGGCATGGGATCTGGGGATCAAAATTTTTAGAAAGGACTGTGCCAACAGCTCTGGCTGACCTAGGCTTCCCTACTCTTCTCGCCACTTCCTTGTAGGTCAGGACCTTGCCCTTTGGGATCTTTTTCACCACCTCATAGACCTTTTCTTGGAAAGTTTTCATTTCTCGTAATATATCACAAAACAAATACACCCTTCCGAAGAAGAGTGTGGGGGAACGGGTCGATATCGACGAAACGGGGCACAATGTGCGGGTGATCAGGGAAAGCGAGCTTTGCCTGATCGGTGTACTGTGTGATTTTGGGGAGGAGTGGTTGGTGAGGCTGCGATATCGCGACCTCGAACCAACCAATTCCTACCAATCTCACACTGGTATTATAGTGCTTTCTTGTATGAAAAGTCAAGGGGTAATCTTGAATTAAATGCTGATTTTCGGTATTGTTGTTCGGTTAAGTAAGAGGCCCTATCGTCTATCGGTTAGGACATAACCTTCTCAAGGTTGGAAGCGGAGTTCGACTCTCCGTAGGGTCACAAAACGGCGCATGCGGAAACGAGCCTTGAGGCTCGTTTTGCCGTTTTGTGAGCGCGGAGCGATGTTTCGCTAGTAAGCGAAACCGCGAGCGGAGGCCTACGACCGAGGCGAGTGGCGACGAGCCGAGAGTTGAGGTCACACTAAATTTGCATGCGAAGTACGCCTTTCTAGACCTTGTTTCTTTTGAATAATTGGGTACTATCAGATCTAGGAAAGGATCATTTATGCCTCAGGAAGTTGTTTGTGACCACACTAGAGGTCTCTGTGGGAAGCCCGATGTCCCCGATAACACCTCGCGTGCGGAAGTGGAACGAAGGCCCGCCCACTGTCTCTGTTGCGGATCAGAGATGCAGGTGAAAAACACGACCAGCTCCGGAATGAACCAACTGGGGATGTTCTGGCTTATCTGCCCGTCCTGTCCCCTGCAGGAAACAGGGAAGACCTTCTAAGCTTCCAAGACCAAGACCCCCGCTTGCGCCAGCAAGCGGGGGTCGTTTTTTATTTATTTTCTATTATCTCTTCATCTTCCCATCGAGACCCCAAGTGCGGCCGGCGTGAGCTAAGCCAAGGTAGACGAGGAGGAGTGCGTAGATGATATGGTCATCCACAATCATGGAGTGGGCGTCTGGGTAGATGATGCCAAGCGGGATGTAGTAGAGAAGCATGAGGAAGGCTCCCAGAGGGGCTGAGTACTTCACACAGGCCCCGAGGATCAAGGAGACACCGAGAAGGGTGAGACCCCACTCATTGACGAAGTTTATAAAAGGCAGAATACCCGGACTAGCAAGCCACATATAGAATCCGGAGAGGAACGTAGCCCCCTTCAAGTACCCTTCTGCGGACCAGCTAGGATCCAGCACCTTGGTAATCCCAGCATAAAACATGTACCAACCTAAGGAAATTCTAAGCAGAAATAATGTTACTTTTTGTGTCATAACCAAATGATACTCCTGTCTAGTGCGAACACTACCAATCTTATACACAGGCCGCAGGAGGTGTGATATAATTTTGGCATGACAAGTTTCAAAGAAGCGACGAGAGAGGCTCTTGAATTTCTTAGAAGCTACAGCAATGTGGGAACGTTGGCGACGATCGATGCCGAAGGCCGACCACATGCTTCTCCAGTCTACTTCGTGATGGGAGAGGAGTTCGACTTCTTCTTCCTCACCACTCAAGGCACACACAAGGCAAGAAATATCCGTGAGAATGAGAAGGTCGCCTTCTCTGTCGGCACTGGCCCAGAATATATCTGCGTCATGATCCAAGGCAAGGCTGTCCTCACAGATACTGCGGAGCAGAACCAAATTCTACCAATCATCTCCGAGAGTTTGGAGAAGAGTAAGGCCTTCAACATTCCTATTCGCAAGCTCGATGATCTCAAGAGTCAGAATCTCGTGCTTTATAAAGTAGTCCCAGAGAAGGTCACCTTCCTCAATATCAACTCCACTCAAGAGCCCAAATCGAACGCCGACTATCTCTACCACCTCTTGGACTAAGGTTTTTAATTCATCGAAATCGGTGCGGCTGGAGCAGCTTCCCTGTCTGGAGGGATATCATAATAGTTAATGAGGAATTTGGTCATATTGAAGAAGGCATCGGTGAGGGTTTCCGAGGCGTACTGCACGTCCTTGGGATAGTAGGTGAAGAAGAAGACCAGGAAGTCTGGATCGTATGCCGGGAAGTAGCCGAAGAAGGAGTGCAGGTAGCGGTCTGAGTAGTAGCCACCAGTGGGTGCTGCGATCTGGGCGGTGCCGGTCTTCGCCGCCACACTGTAGTTCGGAAGACTCATCTGGCCGAAGCGTAGGCTCCTGTCTACCACCTCCACCAACATTCTCGAGATCTCCGCCGAAGCTTCCTGACTGATCACTCGAGTGCGCTCCTCGACACCTGGGTAGCTGAGACGCTTGCTGGGACCAATCTTGTAACGGATCTCCTTGACCAAGTGAGGTGTGATGAGAGTGCCGCCGTTGGCTAGAGTCGAGAGGGCTCGAACGGTGTTGATGGGGGTGAGCGCTATACCTTGGCCGAAGGAGGCTTGGGCGAGTTCGAGCTCTCGCAAGGTCTTGAGGTTGGCGACCAGTGTGTTGCCCTCGTTGGGGAGATCGATGCCGGTCTTCTCCTCCAGGCCAAAGGCGAGCATGTAGTCGCTGAAGCGCTTGTTCCCCACTCTGCCAGCCACGAAGGCGGCCCCGGTGTTGAGTGACTGATTGAGAGCTTCCTGCATGGTCACAGAGGTGCCGTGGGACTTGCCGTCGTAGTTGCAGAAGGTCTTGGTATTGAGGGTCATACAGCCGGGGTCGTTGTAAGTGGTCTTCGAAGAGATGACATCCGTCTCAAGGCCGATAGAGTAAGTGAGAGCCTTCATGATCGAACCCATTTCATAGCGATCTTCTACTAACCTATTGCTGAAGATGGCAGAGTTCTCAGCATTTTGTGGAAAGTTGGGGTCGAAGGTGGGACTGAGACCTAGAGCAATGATTTCTCCGGTGTGGGGATCTATGACGATCCCCCCAGTGAATTCTGAGGAGTATTGCTTGGTCACCTTCTCAAGCTCACTATCGAGAAAAGCGGAGACAGAAGGCTCGACGGAGGTGACGATGTCCCCCTCTGGAGATTCTCCGTTTTGGACGACAGATTTGATATTGGAAAAGATTTCGGCAAAGAAGTTTACAAACACAGCATCGCCGTCTCGCCCTAGGATCGACTCGTAGAAGCGCTCAAGCCCGTAGCGTCCAGCGAGCTCGTCGCCTGAGTAGCCTATGAGTCCTATAGCGTGGGCAGCCATGGTCTCACCGGGGTAAGTGCGCCAGCGGTCTCTGGTGACCATGACACCCGGCAGCTTGCGTCCTTGAATCTCTTCTGCCACGCTCTGATCCAAACGCTTTACTACTTCCTCGTAGGGGTCGTTGTTCTTGGCCGCCTTGGTGAGGAAGGTCTCCCTTTCAATCGGCACTAACGAGTTCAATTCTTCATATATTAGCTCCACATCCTGTCTCTCACGCAAGAGGTTGGGGTTAATGGAGAGGGTGAAGCCGGTCTTCACATTGGCCGCTGGCACAATTGAACCGTCTTTGGTGGAGAAGAAGATGGAACCTCGGTCGAAGTAGTTGATACCGGCTACGTACTGATGCTCAGCACGGGCCTCGAAGGCTTCGCCAGAAATAATCTGGACAAAATAAAGTTTGCTCACGAGGATGAGAGCAAATAGGAGGAGCATGAGCGTCACCAGACGTAGTCTGTTTTGAGAACCGATCATTCACCAAGTTTAGCGCACTGAAGTGTTTAAAGTAAGGGTGTTCTGAGTATTGCGAGAGACATAGAGAGGTTCTTTCACCTCAGCGAAGCCGTATTCACGAGCAGTCTCGATAGTGATCGAGTTCTTGAGTTCGATAGAGGCGAATTCGAGGGAGCTCAAGTGGCTCTCCATCTTGGCGACTTCCCTCTCGAGGTTCTGACGCACGGCAATGTGGTGAGCGGCGGCGTTGATAGCATAAACGTATATGAAAAGGGAGAAGACAGAGACCGAAACGAGGAACCAGAAGGCCTTCTGGCGATCCTCAAGGGAGAGGGCCCTGCTGCTCTTCTCGCCGAAGGGGAGGTAGAGCTGGTTGAGGTTCGTGATGTTTCGCTTAGTCATAGTTGTACTTATAATTTTTTGATAATTCTCAGTTTGGCACTGCGTGATCTTGGATTTTCTTTGATTTCTTCTTCCCCTGCTTCGATCGGTTTTTTGTTGATAAGTTCTACTTTGCCCTCTTGGGCCAAATTTCTAAAAAAGTTCTTCACAATCCTGTCTTCAAGTGAATGGAAGCTAATGACTGCCAGACGACCACCGGTGTTGAGTACCTCGAAGGCCTTGGCTAACCCCTCTTCGAGTGCTGTGAGCTCTTCGTTCACTGCAATACGTAGCGCTTGGAAGGTCTTGGTGGCTGGGTGGATCTTGTCCTTCCAACTCTTGGGCTTCACGGCACTGACTACTTCCACTAGATCGGTTGTAGTAACAAAGGGTTTTACTTCCCTTCTCCTTACAATCTCTCCAGCAATCTGCCTCGAGTAACGCTCTTCGCCGAATCCCCGCAGGATGAGCTCAATGGCATGCTCGTCCCAGGAGTTGAGGATATCTGCGGCAGAGACACCACTTTGTGACATGCGCATGTCGAGGGGCTCGTCCTTCTGGAAGCTGAATCCCCTGCCGGACTCCTCGAGTTGGTTGCTTGAGAGTCCGATGTCGAGAAGAATGGCATCCGGCCTTGTCTCACCCAAGAGCTCGTCTATCTTCCGGAAGTTGCCAGTAATATCTGCACCTACGCTTGGGTCTTGGTCTATGGTGATGATCTTGGCCTCTGGGAATTTTCTCCTCACTTCCTTCGTATGTCCCCCACCACCGTAGGTGCCATCTACGAAGATCTCACTTGGCTTCAAATCTAGACCCTCCACACTTTCCTGTAAAAGAACTGGTTTATGCATATTCTGTCTCGAGCTTCTTCCTATAGGCTCCCCACTTCTTGTCGTTCCAGATCTCCACTCGGTCGTGGACTCCGGTGATGACAATAGCGTTCTTGAGATCGGCAAACTCTCTCAAGAACTCGGGGACGAGGATGCGGCCCATAGCGTCGATCTCGATCTCAGAAGCGCCGGCGAAAGTGAAGCGTGCATAGCGGTGATCACTTTCCACATGACCTAGTTTCTGCACTTCTTCTGAAATGAGAGACCAAGTCTTGTAGGGATAGAGGAAGAGACAATGATCCTTGCCGCGAGTGACTACAATTTTCTTCCCCAAGTCCTTGCGGAACTTGGCTGGTAATGAGAAGCGCTTCTTCTCATCGACTGTATGTGTGTACTCGCCAATAAACATGATTGTTGTACTCGTAGTGAGCTTGTCGAACTATCATACCACTATTCCCCACCTAGATACTATTCTATCCCACTTGTACCCAATAAACTAGACGCAAATCCCCCCTTTTTCATACAAAATGGGGATAACTTTTCGGACTTTATAAAAATGAGAAAGGGCGCGCACCAAAGTGATGCGCGCCCCGTGTTTCTACTTCCCTTTCTTCTGAGATCCGACCAGATCGATGCCTAGGAGGAGCTTGCGACCCTCCTTGCTGAACATCGGCCCGACCCAGAACTTGAGGGGGGTCTTGGGGATTCCAAAGACTCCTCGCACCCCAGTGCCATCGAGCGTTTGGTGGAGCACTCCGAGACCGAAGTGTGTCTTGACCTGCCACAGCGCATCCACTCGGAGCCAATCCTCCTTCGACGCTCCATTCTCGTAGTACACGTCGAGGTAGAGGTTGTCGCTGCCGATGAACAAGTCGCCGGCGAAGCGGTTGTAGAGCTGATCTTCCATCTTCTCCGCACCAGCGGCGACGCCAATCTCGAAGACGGATTCCTCGCCGAAGGCGAAGAGGTCGTAGTAGACGCCGAGTACGCCCGAGAAGTAGTCCTTCTCGCCGTACCCGAAGCCCCACACGCCAGACTTCTCACTCCAGTACTTGTAACCCTGGACGAAGCCTCGGTGAACCGGTTGCTCGCTCTCCACCACCAGTGCTTGGTAGTAGAGCCCGAGTTCGGCCACCTTCGTCCCCTCCTGAGCCTGCGCCTGGGCCGTGGTCGCAACCACGAAGGTCGCAAGGACGAACGCAATCAAACGCAGCATGATATCTCCAATCTAGGCGTCGGTTCATCCAACGCACTTTCTATCTTGTATTAAAACAAATTAAAGGCTAAATGTCAATAGATAGAAAAAGGGCGCGATCCTTTCGAATCGCGCCCTACTCTTAGTTGTCAGACACCTACAGCAACGGTCGAATCACAACAAGGAAGACCATCGTGGCCTCGATCGCGGTGAACGTCAGCGGCTGTAAGGCGTTGGCGATGTCCCACTTCCGGACTGCGCACAGAGCGCAAATGCAGGAAGCGAGCCAGATTGACCACGCCCATGGGTTCTCTTGCTCGGGCGTCCGGTAGCCGATCGCGAACTCAGGGAACGAACCCATGAAGATCGCAACGTTGGACCAGATGATGGCCTTCTTGGCGTCACCCGTGGTTTTCCACGAAATGATGCCGACAGTTGCCAGGGCAATGCTGCCCCACTCAACCCAGCCCATCGTTAGTTGTCCGTAGAAGAGAGCTAGGATCGTGATGACCCATGCCCCAGCGACAGCTCCGTTGATTTGCCCGAGCTTCGCCCCCTTCTTCTTCATTGCGAAGCGGATAAGGGTGTCAACGAGAGCCCAAATGGCCCACGAGACGGGAGACGGCACCGTCTCTCCGTGGAGGATCGCCCATGCATATGGGCCAAACGCGACGAAAAACAAAATGCCCGCCCACCTATCCAATGAGTCATCTCCTCAGTCGCCCGACGGGGCAACTACCTATCTTTTGCTATCTTAGCATATTTAAACCTAAATGTCAAGCACGGCTTTCTCCCACTCCGCTAAAGCTACGCGGGACAAGTTGGCGTTCTTATATATCGAGTACTGCTTTCTTTGCGTTGCTTTGGATGAAAGACTTGCGGGAGGGGACGTCGGTGCCCATGAGGACGTCGAAGATGCGGTCGGCTTCGCGAGCGTCGTCTACGGTCACTTGTTTGAGGATGCGCTTAGCGGGATCCATAGTGGTCTCCCAGAGTTCGTCTGAGTTCATTTCTCCCAAACCTTTGTAACGTTGAATGTTGTCGCCCATGTCTTGATCTCCTATGATCTTGAACTTCTCTTCGTCTGAGTAGGCGTAGAAAGATTCCTTGCCCATCTTGATTTTGTAAAGTGGGGGTTGAGCGATGTAAACATGGCCAGCATCGATAAGTGGTCGGAAGAAGCGGTAGAGCAAAGTGAGGAGAAGGGTGCGGATGTGAGCGCCGTCGACATCGGCATCGGTGGCGAGGATGATCTTGTGGTAACGGAGCTTGGTGATGTCGAAAGTGTCTCCGATGGCGGTACCCAGAGCGATGACAATGTTCTTGATCTGCTCTGAGCCAAGCATGCGGTCGAGGCGAGCTCGCTCGATGTTCAAGATCTTGCCTCGGAGTGCGAGGATAGCCTGCATGCGTCTGTCTCGACCCATCTTGGCCGAGCCTCCGGCGGAATCTCCCTCTACGATAAAGAGTTCAGCATCCTCAGCTGAGGTGCCCGCCTGACAGTCTGCGAGCTTGCCTGGAAGGGTCATGCCCTCGAGTGCTCCCTTACGAAGCACGGAATCCTTGGCAGCCTTGGCGGCCTTCCTAGCCTTGAGTGCTAGTAAGGACTTCTGGATCATGGAGCGAGCATCGTCCGGGTTCTCTTCGAGGAAAGCCGAGAAAGCGTTGCCGAAGACTTCTGTGACCATGGCTTGTGCTTCGACTGAGCCGAGCTTGCCCTTGGTCTGGCCTTCGAACTGGATCTCGCCAAGCTTCACAGAGATCACAGCTGTGAGACCTTCGAGCACGTCGTCGCCGGTGAAGTTGTCCTCCTTCTCACTCACCAAATTGTTCTTGCGGGCGTAACTGTTGAGAGTGCGAGTAAGAGTGGTCTTGAAACCGGTGATGTGGGTGCCTCCCTCGGCGGTGTAGATGTTGTTGGCAAAAGGTAGGATGCGAGAAGAGATGTCGTCTACGTATTGGAGAGCGACTTCGACGGTCTCGTACTCGTTCTTGCTGGCAGACTTTGAAACATAGAAAATGTTGCGGTGAACTGGCTTGTTGTGTTCGTTCTCAAACCTCACTAAGGAGACCAGGCCTCCCTCAAAGCAGAAGGACATGGAAGGCGCATTGAGATGCAAGTCACGTAGATAGAAAGAGCCCTGGTCATCCACATCTGCTAACTCTCGGGCATCAATGATAGAAATGCGCAAACCACGGACCAAGTATGACTGCTGGCGCATATGAGTGACCACTCTCTCGAAGTTGAAGGTGGTATCTGGGAAAATAATAGGATCTGGCTGGAAAGTGATGATGGTGCCAGTATTTTTAGTAGCGCCAATCTTCTTGACCGATGCCTTCTTCTTGCCTTGAGAGTATTCCTGAACATGGATACCGCCGTCCACATGAATCTCCGCACGAGTATACATAGAGAGAGCGTTGACCACAGAGGCACCCACACCGTGGAGACCACCAGAGACTTTGTAGCCATCGCCACCGAACTTGCCTCCAGCGTGGAGAGTGGTCATGATAGTTTCAAGTGCTGAGACCTTGGTTTGTTTGTGAATGCCGACGGGGATACCACGGCCGTTGTCTACGACACGGACACGAGCTGGTTCTCCAGCCTTAACTGGAGCAAGAAGGGCGATCTCAATGTCGTTGGCGAAGCCACCCATGGCTTCGTCGCGAGAGTTGTCGAAGATCTCGGTAATGAGATGGTGGAGGCCATCTGGTCCAGTTGTTCCGATATACATACCGGGGCGCTTGCGAACCGGATCAAGGCCCTCGAGGACGGTAATGGAGTCTGCGCCGTATGAGGATTTCTTCTCTTTCTTTAGCTCTTCTTTGGCCATATTTGTATCCCATATTTTAGCATAAAAAGGTGTCAAAACCAAGCTAGTTTAGATAAAATCGAAGGCCTACAAACGGGTGTTTGTAGGCCTTGCGTACGATCAGCTTTGGACTTTGCGAGATGGATTGCTGTTGAATCCTGTTAGTACTCCACACAATGAAAGGCCGAACCAGCCTAGTAGAACAAGAAGGCTCCACCACTTACTCCAGCCAGGAAAGATGTCGAGGAGGGTGAAGGAGGTTTCAGTGAGAGCGAGGAGGATCAATACTGCGAGCATCACCTTGTTCGATGCGGCGCTGTCGTCAGTCCAGCGACCAAAGACGAATCCGACAAGGAGAGAAATAGCGAGGAGAAGTCCGAGCGTTACCAGCTGTGTCTGACTCAAGTCCATGGTGCCTCCTTGACTAAATTAACATAACCCGAACTCCTAGTACAGATATCAAAAGCCGCAGGGCGCCACGATGGCTGCCCTGCGGTAAGTCTCCCCTACGCCCTCATCCGGTCGACTTCGTTGGCCAGCTCGGAACGAATGACCATCCCGACGTTCACGAGGAAAATGAACAAGAAGAAACCGATGGCCCACAAGATGATCGTCGATGTGACGAGTCCGAACCAGTCGGACGAAGTCGGCATGAAGCTGAACTTGGCGATCGTAGCGAAGATGATCGGCACGAAAATCGTGGCCCACTTCTTCACCGGCATGCGAGGGTCGAAGAGGCCCACAGCGACCGAAGGCACGAACATGAAGAAAGCCAGTATGCCGGCTCTCAACCAGAAAAACTCCACGTCAGACATTTTCTCTCCTCCCAGGTTGCAGTCCTTCAGTATTATATCACACTCCTAGAAGATGTCTAGACTCGGCGAATTGAGGCTTGGAATTCTTGCTCAGTGCGTGCCTCGAGCTGGGCGTGAACAGCATTGACCTCTTCGTTGGTGAGAGTCCTTTCCAGGTGCCGATAGGTGACACGATAAGTGTAAGACATTTTCCCTGCCCCGAACTTCTCATCATTTTCATATTTGTCGGTGAGAGATACGTTCTCGACCATCTCCCCTCCTACTTCTCGAATGAGGTCGAAGTAGTCATTGGCGGTGAAGGTCTTGGGTACGACGAAGGAGATGTCTCTCACAACTGGAGGGAACTTAGAAACCTCCTTGTAAGTGGTGCCGAGCTTGAGTTGAGACCTCACTCGCTCATCGGTAGACCAGAGGAGGCGAATGTCTGGGAGGCTCATGGAAATAATAGCGAGGCGCTCAATGCCGAAGCCGAAGGCCCAGCCCTTATAACCCTTGACCCCCATCT
>JBBUES010000020.1:0-1808 GCA_038056785.1 Patescibacteria group bacterium
GGTCTCCTTCGCTACTTGTTTGCAACTAACCATCACGTATCTCAATAGATAGAAGTTATCCCCAGGTTCTGGTTGACCCCTCCAGCCCAATTGGCGATAATTATGGGGCAAGGTGCTCTCCGCAAGGTGGGCACTTTGCATTTTAGCTTTGGTATACTCTTGTTATGAAAACAGCAATTTTAATTCATGGGATGCCAGGCAAGGAGGAGTTTATGGATCCTAGTACTCCGGCTCCATCCAACAACCAATGGTTCCCTTGGATCCAGAAGCAACTCTCTCTGAAGGGGATAGTCGCTCAGACACCAGAAATGCCTGAGCCTTACAGACCAGATTATGAGAAATGGAAGCAGGTTTTTGAACAATTTGAATTGGATGAGGAGACTATCTTGGTGGGTCACAGCTGCGGGGGTGGATTCCTAGTCCGTTGGTTGAGTGAAAATGATGTGAAGGTGGGCAAGGTAGTCCTGGTAGCACCTTGGATTAACCCTAATTATCGAGAAATTGCAGAAGGCTTCTTTGACTTCAAAGTAGATCCAAACCTAGCCTCAAAGACTCGTGGTCTGACACTGTTCATCTCCTCCGACGATGATCAAGACGAACTTGATACTGCCAAGATGCTGGAAGAAAAGATCCAAGATATTAAAATGGTTCGCTTCACTGACAAGGGCCACTTCTGTGTCGGGTTCAACATGAAGACTGAAGAGTTTCCAGAACTCCTAGCCGCTATTTAAAAGCAATATTGAGGACTACTTGAGCTTTGATATACTAAATATATGGAAAATATTGATAAAATAATTGTTACCCAAGGGGATGCCTTGGGAAGTTTGTGGGCTATTGGTTGGCTCTTCACGATCGGTTACCTCGGGCTCTCGTTCTGGAAGGGTGTACTTGCTCTCATCGTCTGGCCGTACTACATTGGGAAGAAGGTGGCAGCACATCACCATAAGGCCTAGTTTGCGATAGGCATCTAGATTTAAATAAAGAAGACCCACAAATCACTTGACAAGTCAAGTGATTTGTGCTAGGATGGGGAAAGGGAGGATGAGATGTACCATGACGTGATCATACCTGCTGGCTTGACGCCCAAGCAGGTCGCGACGAAACTGGCTGAACTCCTGTACCAGGTCCGCGGTTGGGAGAAGCCCGACCACGACAAGGGACCATGGGAAAAGGACTCAGGTATTCGCAGCGAGGGTTTCCAGCTCGACTGCACTAACGACTACTGGTTCCATGTCGACGAAGACGGCAAGGGAAGGATCGGATGCCGTTACGCCAACCAGAACTCCATCGTCGAAGAAGCGGCACGGCGTCTCAACGAGTTATCGCAGGTTCGGTTCGTGACCATTCACTGCCCGATCTACGCCTGCGATGGCGAGAATCCGGTTCCCGAAGACACCAAGCCGGAGGACATCACGTGCGTGAAGTGCAAGACGCCGTGGTGGCCGATGGAGCTCGGCTTCGTCGGTAACGAACGCAAGGCCATCAAGGAGTTTGCGCTCACCCACGATCGTCAAGGGAATCAAATCGCAGTTCCCAGTAAGTAAGATCTAGAGTCCCCAGTCTCACGATACTGGAGTGGCGCATTTCCTTCGGGAAGTGCGCCTTTAACTTTATCTATATGGAGTTGCCGGCAACGTATCCTGTAGTCCAGCAGAGTTGGAGACCGTAACCGCCTGATGAGCGGTTTATGTTGAGGACATCGCCGACTACGTAGAGGTTGGGATACAAGCGGGACTGCATGGTCTTGAAGTCCACTTCCTCGAGCGAGATGCCACCTGAGGTGGTGATGGCTTTGTCCTCGCCTAGGA
>JBBUES010000021.1:0-1762 GCA_038056785.1 Patescibacteria group bacterium
GTCAATCTTGTCGATAATAGGAGAATAGAGGGGGAAAATCTTCTCCACGCCCACACCTGAGGCCACACGGCGGACAGTGAAGGTAGCACCAGCTTCAGTGCCGTGCTTACGAGCGAGGATGAGGCCTTCGAAGGCCTGGAGGCGGGTCTTGCCCTTCTCCTGAATCTTCTGCCAGACCTTGACCGTATCTCCAGCTCGGAAATCCAGCTTCTGCCTCTCCTCTATGTTGACTGGTGAAATAACCCTATTCATTAGGAGTGTAATCTAACACAAATTAGCTCAGCATGGCAATGGCCCGCTCAAAATCCTCAGGATAGGGCGCCTCGACCACAATCTTCTCCCCCGAAACGTTGCTGAAGGCAATCCTGCGAGCGTGGAGTGCTGTGCGCTCGAATCCTAGTAGTTTCCCCTTGCCACCGGCGTACAGGTTGTCTCCTATGACCGGATGTTGGAGCGCTTGGAAGTGGACACGGATCTGGTGGGTACGCCCCGTCTTCGGCTTCGCCTCGACGAAGGATACGTTTAGTTCTGGAGAGCGTTTGAGAACTTCGAAGTAGGTCAGGGCGTCCCTCATTTCGCCCTTAGCCCCTCTCTGCGCAGACCATTTGCGGAAGTCGCTCGAACTCTTCCCTATTGGACGAGTGATGCTCCCCCTGTCCTCCTTCACCAAGCCGTGAGCAAAGAGATGATAGACCTTTTCAATCTCTCTATTCTGAAACTGGGCCTTGAGACAATCGAAACCTACCTCGGTTTTCGCTATTACCAGTATTCCCGAAGTTTCTCGGTCGATGCGATGCACGATACCTGGGCGCTCTATAGAAGCACCATTCTTGAGCTCTATTGGCTCTCCAACACTCATCGCTTCAGGATACTTTTCCTTCACCCAGTCCACAACCGTGTCCTCCTTGGTCCGGCCATCTGAGTGCACGACAAGACCCGATGGTTTGTTTATAACCACGATGTCTGGGTCTTCGTAGAGAATGCTTTTAGTGAGGTCGTTCATATTATGAAAAGTGTGATTCTACTACTGCAATAATCTCATCTATTGGCCGCTCGCAATTTATCACCTCAGCACCTTTTTCTATCATCCAGTTATCAAATCCTCTTTGCCAATTAAGAATTCTCTCCTGATCCTTAGGGTGCTTCCCGAAATCGTTATCAGTTCTGTCGTTCAATCGCTTAACGATGTTTCCGGACTACAACTAAGCACGAAAGTTTTGTCGAACAAGGGCAAATATTCATCCTGATTTGAAGCGTGGCCAAGAGCGACAGCATTCTCTGCCTTAGATAGAACTTCTTTCAGCTTAATCAGATCACACACCCAGATATGGGATTCCATCCACTCATCACTACTACCCGGTTCCCATCCAGTGGTATCGCCAGTTTCCTTGTTCTCCCAGTGACTGATTTCATCTAAGTCCACGGCATTTATTCCGCGAGCAATAAGCTCTCTAGAGAGACTAATTTTCCCTGTTCCAGAAACGCCTGTAATGTAGATTTTCATATAGATAGAGTACCAAACTTTTGTGGAGCCACGGATAATTCCTCGCCGTCTCTCGGAATTTCCGCAGCCCCCAGCTCGCGGTTTCGTCTCCTGACGAAACATTGCTCCGCTTCCCACAAAGCACAAACCCTGCCGCAGGGCAGGACTAGTGTCTTTTGTGGGCGATACAGGACTCGAACCTGTGACCTTCCCCGTGTAAAGGGGTTGCTCTACCAACTGAGCTAATCGCCCGATGGCACGATGTTATCATATATTGTA
>JBBUES010000022.1:0-1334 GCA_038056785.1 Patescibacteria group bacterium
TGCATGAAGGGGCTTGCCGGAGACTGGGTCAAGGCTAACATCGTGGATGAGGCTCTCCTTGGAGCCGTCTGTAGTATCTAGAGTGACAACGCTGGACTCACCCGCCTCCTTCCAAACCTTGAGGAAGTCCACAAGGCGGAGAGTGACTGGGGTGGATGCTTCCTTCTTGCCGTAAAAGACTGCTGGAATGTGACCTCCTTTGCGGATGTCAGCTGGTGATGTATTTAAATCTCTTTTTTCTGCCTTTAAGGTAAGCATGGGGCTATATTAACCTAGAATTTGATAAATGGAAAGGGCCCTAGCGTGTATACACTAGGGCCCCTTGGACCATCACAGGAACTTTTTCCACACGCTCTTGGGCTGGATCAGAATAGCGACCCAGACTAGAACGGTACTGAGGAGCATGAGGGAGAACCCTACAGCGATTGCCTGCGTATCCGGAAGCTGGGGCTTGACTGAGAAAAGGCCGTAGGCTTGTGCAACGAACAGCGTCGTTGAAAAGAGTACGCAGAAAGCGACGGCAGCCCACATAAGGAGGCTGATGACCAGACGCACTTTTGTGACGAATGGTTCGAGGTTCACGCTATCACGGAACAAGCCGGTAACTGCAAACATCGTGCCTCCCAATCCTCGAAAACTATATCATGAATACTTCAAATGAAAAGGGCACCGAGAGCTTGGTACCCTAGTTAATAGTTAAAAGTCGAGATGGGATTCTAAGTATTCCAAGCTTCCTCCAGCTTGCGAGGGGACCTTCTTGCCAGGATTGAAGATGTTTTGCGGATCAAAGATCTCTTTCACCCGTCTGAAGAGCTCCAGTATCTCAGGTGAATACATCTTGCCCAGATAGGGGGTGCGGACAATGCCATCGTTGTGCTCCCCTGTTGTTGAACCGTGGTATTCGGAAACCAAGTCATAGAACTTCTCGGCGACAGGTAGGAGCTTGGCTCGCTCCCTCTCATCCTTCAAGTCCATGAGTGGGATGATGTGGAAGTTGCCGTTGCCTGCATGACCAGCGATGTTGATATCGATGTTGTAGTCCTTCAGGATCTGTTTCGCTCTAGGCAGAAACTCCGGCACCTTTTCTACTGGGATACAGAAGTCATCCACTAGAGGCACAGTCCTCTTCCCAGCTATGTGCTGACGCAAGAGGTTGAAGGATTCTCGGCGCATGATCCAGAACTTCTCTTCCTCGGTATCTTTCTCAATCACACGGTGAAAGATGTTGAAGGGCTTAAGGGCTTCTACGATTTCGCTCACCTTCCTCTTCACCTCCTCCTCAGACTCCTCGGCTATCTCAGCGAGGATAATGAGCTCGGGCAGGCCACCCATCC
>JBBUES010000023.1:0-3372 GCA_038056785.1 Patescibacteria group bacterium
AGAAATGTCAGTCATCTTGTAGCCAGCGAGAATACCTCGATCCATCGCTTCCTTGATACCTTTCTCGACCGCTGGGATAAACTCTCCTGGGATCACACCTCCCTTGATCGAATCGATGAACTCGAAACCAACTTCTCGGTGGGCATTCTTCGGCACCTTCTCTTCTGGATCATAAGCTGGAAGCGGTTTGATCTTGATCTTGACGTGACCGTACTGACCCTTACCTCCTGTCTGCTTGATGTATTTGTTCTCCACTTCGGCTTCACCCAGAATAGTTTCTTTGTAGGCCACCTGAGGCTTACCGACGTTCGCTTCCACGCCGAACTCACGCTTCATACGATCGACAATGATTTCAAGGTGAAGTTCACCCATACCCATGATCACGGTCTCCGCGGTCTCGGCATCGGACTTGATACGGAAGGTTGGGTCTTCGTCAGAGAGACGCTTGAGGGCCATACCCATTTTCTCCTGGTCTGCCTTAGTCTTAGGTTCAATGCGAAGAGAGATCACTGGTTCTGGGAACTTGATCTGATCGAGAGCGATAGGATTGGCTTCGTCACAGAAGGTGTGAGAAGTCTTGGCATCCTTGAGGCCTACAGCAGCCGCAATTTCTCCTGCAAACACCGCCTTCACCTCTTCACGCTTGTCTGCTTGGAGGCGCACGATACGACCGAGGCGCTCCTTGGTACCAGTGGTCGAGTTATAAATATAAGTACCGGACTCAATGTGTCCTGAGTACACGCGGAAGAAGGTCAACTGACCGACGAATGGATCTGCTTGGAGCTTGAAGGCAAGCGCAGAGAAAGGCTCTTCGTCTGAGGCGTGGCGGATCACTTCCTCACCAGTCTCTGGGTGAGTACCCTTGATAGGAGGGATGTCGAGTGGTGATGGGAGGTAGTCCACCACAGCATCGAGGACGAGCTGGACACCCTTGTTCTTCAAGGCGGAGCCGGTCATCACTGGGAAGATCTTGTTTTCGATGACAGCCTTCCTTAGAACCTTCTTCAAATCTTCAACAGCAGGCACCTTACCTTCGAGGTAGTCGTTCATCATGGCATCATCGTTTTCCACAATGCGCTCTACGAGCTCTGCACGATACTTCTCAGCATCAGCTACATAGCTTTCTGGAATTTCCTTCTCTACGACCTTGTTACCCATCTCGCCTTCGAAGTAGTAAGCCTTCATCTTCAAAAGGTCGATGATGCCTTCATGCTTCTCTTCTTCACCAATAGGGATCTGGAAGCGCACTGCCTTCTTGGAAAGTCTGTCTAGAATAGATTTGTATGAGCGTTCGAAGGAGGCACCAGTACGGTCGAGCTTGTTGATGAAGCAGATACGAGGCACCTGAGCTTCCTCAGCATAACGCCAGTTGGTCTCAGACTGAGGTTCTACGCCGGCTACGCCGTCGAAGACCACCACTGCACCGTCGAGTACACGGAGAGAGCGCTTCACCTCTACGGTGAAGTCGATGTGTCCTGGGGTGTCGATCACGTTGAAACGGAATTTATTATCCTTCACCTGACGGTCTGCATCAGAGAGATAGGTTGGAGCCCAGAAGCAGGTGATGGCAGCGGCGGTAATGGTGATACCACGCTCTCTCTCCTGTTCCATCCAGTCGGTCGTAGTCTCGCCTTCGTGTACCTCACCGATCTTGTGCTGGGCGCCTGTGTAGAAGAGCACACGCTCAGAAGTCGTGGTCTTGCCTGCGTCGATGTGCGCGATGATACCGAAGTTACGAACTCGCTCTAATGGATAATCTCTTTGCATAAACTAAATTAAATTATAAATATTTTAATACTACACTTCGGCCGGAGCCTCAGTGTAAATCTGCCTACGCAGATTTACCACGCGAAGTGGGCGAAGGCCTTGTTGGCTTCAGCCATCTTGTGGGTGTTCTCCTTCTTTCTGACGGCTTCGCCTTCGTTATTGGCGGCAGCCATGATCTCTTCAGCAAGCTTCTCGTGCATAGGCTTGCCCTTCTTGGAGCGAGCGGCATCAATGATCCAGGTCATGGAGAGAAGCTGGCGTCTCTCAGGGCGTACTTCACGAGGGACCTGGTAGTTGGCACCTCCGACACGGCGAGAGCGCACTTCCATAGTAGGACCAGTGTTCTTGAGAGCCACTTCGAAGACTTCGAGAGGATTCTCGTTCTTGGTCTTCTCTTTGATGAAGTCGAGGGCATCGTAGACCACCTTACGAGCAGTCACCTTCTTGCCTTCAAGCATGGTGTAGTTGATGAACTTGGTCACCTTCTCGGAGTCGTAGACTGCGTCTGGGATTATCTTTGGCTTGGCTTTAAGTTTTCTTCGCATATAAATTACTTAGCTTTCTTAGGTCTCTTGGCACCGTACTGAGAACGAGTCTGACGACGAGTCTCTACTCCGGTAGCATCGAGCACACCACGGACGATGGTGTAACGAAGGCCAACGTCCTTCACACGACCACCTCTAAGGAGTACCACTGAGTGCTCCTGCAAGTTGTGACCAATACCTGGGATGTAGGCAGTCACCTCGAGACCGTTGGTGAGGCGCACACGAGCAATCTTACGAATAGCGGAGTTAGGCTTCTTGGGAGTCTTGGTAGTGACCTTGGTAGCCACACCACGCTTGAAGGGAGAATTGAAAAAGGTTGGACGATTTTTGAGAGTGTTGAAACCACGAGTAAGAGCAACCGCCTTGGTCTTGCGCTTGAGTTTGCTTCTCTTTCTCTTGACGAGTTGGTTGATTGTAGACATTCTTCGATGCGCCGTAGCTTTAGCGAAGGCGATAAAAAACCCCGAAACGGGAGACCAATACTGTACTAAAAGGGCGATAAATATGCAAATAGAAACGATGAAGCCCCCTGGGTGGGGGCTTCGGCAGGAGCTACCTGGTCCATTGCCCCGGAGAGCAACATGAGATAGACCACTACAACGACGATCACGAAGAGCGCCAACCCAGCTTTCGGACCGAAGAGATCGGTCGGGAAGCTGGGGTTGTTCTGACGGCCGACGACGGACGGATCGTTTCTGATCTCCATGCGTGTCTCCTTCTTTTACTACTATACACCCAAATGGGTAGAAAGTCAAGATACTACACCCCTACCCCAGTGAAAAGGCTAAATATGGCTATAGCTAGCGGTACTATCGCTCTGCCAGCGAAGAAGATAACCAAGATAATGAAAACAATACCGAAACGTTCATAGAAGTTTCTGAAATACGCCAGACGTTCTGGAAAGAGGGCAAAGAGGAGCTTCGAACCATCAAGTGGTGGCACAGGGATGAGGTTGAAGATGGCTAGAACAATGTTGATAAAGACAATCAGGGTCGTCACTTCTACAAAAGCTTGATTACCGAACCCCCCTGAGAAACGGAGCAGGAGTCCGAAGATGACG
>JBBUES010000024.1:0-3846 GCA_038056785.1 Patescibacteria group bacterium
AAGTACCCAACCATCTTCGAGGCAGGTATCGGGGCGGAGGCGATCTACAATATTTTGAAGAGCACTGATCTCAGTAAGCTCATGAAGGAGCTCGAGGTTGAGCTTGAAAGAGCGCCCGCCACTGAAATGGCTCGCCTCAACAAGCGTGTATCTACAGTGCAGTGGATGATCAACTCAGGTATTCGTCCTGAGTGGATGTTCCTCGTGCGTGTTCCTGTCATCCCTCCTGCTATTCGTCCCATGGTTCCTCTTGATGGTGGTCGTTATGCCACCTCAGATGTGAACGATCTCTACCGTAGAGTTATCAATAGAAACAATCGTCTCAAGAAGCTCAAAGAGATCAACGCTCCAGATGTGATTCTCAGAAACGAGAAGCGCATTCTCCAGGAAGCCGTTGACGCTCTTATAGACAACACCATTAGACACTCTTCGATTGCAGGCAATCAGTCTCAGCGCCGCCCACTCAAGTCTCTCTCTGATAACTTGAAGGGTAAGCGAGGTCTCTTCCGCCAGAACTTGCTTGGTAAGCGCGTGGACTACTCTGGTCGCTCAGTGATCGTGGTTGGTCCTGAGCTCAAGCTCCACCAGTGTGGTCTGCCTAAGCACATGGCGCTCGAGCTCTTCAAGCCGTTTATCATCAGCGAACTCTTGAAGAAGGAGCTCGCTTACAACATCCCAGGAGCTCGTCGTCTTATCGAGGACGCTATTCCTGAGGTTTGGGCCATCCTCGAAGAAGTGATTCGTGGCAAGTACGTGCTCTTGAACCGTGCACCTACGCTCCACCGCCTCGGTATCCAGGCCTTCCAGCCAGTCCTTATCGAAGGTAACGCTATCCAGCTTCATCCACTCGTCTGTACTGCCTTCAACGCAGACTTCGATGGTGACCAGATGGCTGTGCACGTGCCTCTTACAGAAGAAGCTCAGGCCGAAGCTCGTCTCATCATGGCAGCCGACAAGAACATCTTGAAGCCTGGTAACGGAGACCCAGTCGTCTCGGCCAAGCTCCTCGACATTGTCCTCGGTTCTTACTGGATGACTCGTGTCATTCCAGGTGAGAATGGTGAAGGTCGCTACTACTCTTCTCCAAACGCTGCTATCCTCGCTCATGAGTTCGGTGTTGTGGACCTGCGCGCCAAGATCCAAGTGCTCCCTTCGGAGACTGAGAGATACGCACAGTTTGAAGGTAAGCTCTTCGAGACCACTGTCGGTCGTCTTCTCTTCAATGGTGTGCTTCCCAAGGACTACCCTTACATCAATTCAGAAATGAATAGAAAGAGGATGTCTGAGTTGGTAGAAAACTTAATCGAGCGCTACGGTATCGAGAACATTCCCGCCATCATTGATAAGGTCAAGGCTTTCGGCTTCAAGTACGCTACGCTTTCGGGTACCACTTGGGGTCTCACTGATGTGAAGATTCCAGCCGGCAAGAAGGCTATTGTCGAGAAGGGACGTGCTCAGGTGACAGAGGTCTTGAACCAGTATCAGGAAGGTCTCCTTTCTGAGAACGAACGCATCGCTCGCTCAGTCGAGATCTGGCAGGGTGTGAAGGGAGAGATCGAGAAACTCATCCCAGCCACTCTCGCCCTCAAGGATTCTGTGTACGACATGACCTACTCTGAAGCTCGTGGCTCCTTTGGTAACCTCAACCAGATGGCCGGCATGAAGGGTATCATTCAGAACGTTTCCGGTGACTCACTCGAGTTCCCGATTATCTCGAACTTCAAGGAAGGTCTTACTCCGCTTGAATACTTCATCACCACTCACGGTTCGAGAAAGGGTCTCACCGACACCGCGCTTAACACCGCCAAGGCCGGTTACCTCACTCGTCGTCTCTTCGACGTGGCTCAGGATGAGATTGTGACTGAGATAGACTGTGGTACCAAGGAAGGCACCATGATCCGCAAGAAGACTGCCTCAGGAATCGAGATCCCACTCTCGAAGAATATTAGAGGACGTTTCCTTGCTCAGGATATTATGGATGAGAATGGTGCTGTTCTCTTCAAGAGAGGTCACCTTGTGACCAAGGCGGACGCCGAGACTATCGACGCTGCCAATCTTGAATCTGTCGAAGTGCGTTCACCGCTCTCCTGCAAATCAATCAACGGTATGTGTGTCCACTGTTATGGTACCGATCTTGGTAACAACAAGGTTATCGAACTCGGCGAAGCAGTAGGCACAGTCGCCGCTCAAGCCATCGGTGAACCTGGTACTCAGCTCACCATGCGCACCTTCCACGCCGGAGGTGTGGCCTCAGCTGCCGGAGACATTACTGCCGGTCTGCCTCGTGTTGAAGAAATCTTCGAGAAGAGGAAGCCCAAGAATCCAGCAGTCGTCTCCCATCTTGATGGTCTCATCGCTGAGATTAAGGTCGAGGGTTCTGATCGTATCATTGTGGTCACTCCAGAAGCAGGTGAGGTGAAGGGCAAGAAACTCGACAATGAGTACACCGTCTCCGTCTCGAGAACTTCTCTGGTCAGTGTTGGTCAGGAGGTGAAGAAGGGGGACGTCCTCACTGATGGCTCGGCGGATCTAGACGAACTCTTCCGTTATGCTGGTCGTGAGAAGTGTGAGAACTATATCATCCACGAAGTTTCGAAACTCTACGAGCTTCAGGGTGCTGCAGTTTCCCACAAGCACATTGAGCTTATCGTGCGCCAGATGTTCTCGAGAAGGAAGATCAAGGATTCCGGCAACACACGCTTCACTCGAGGTGACGTGGTCGAGATTAGTGACCTCTCCGAAGAGAATGCACGTATGAAGGAGAAGGGACTTGAGGAGGCCAAGGCTGATGCAGTGATCATGGGTATTACTGAGGTCTCGCTCTCACGTGCTTCCTTCCTCTCTGCTGCTTCCTTCCAGCACACTCCAAGAGTGCTCATCCAGGCTGCCATTAAGGGCGTCGAGGATGCCCTCGTTGGTCTCAAAGAAAACGTCATTATCGGTCGTCTCATCCCAGCAGGCACAGGCTTCAAAGGGGGTTATAAAGAAAAACTTATATGGGAGGCGATGCAGAAAGAGTCAAAGAACGGCTAGATATAGCCGAGATAGTCGGAGGGTACGTCAAACTCGATAAGGCAGGGCAGAGCTATAAGGGCAAGTGCCCCTTCCACAACGAAAAGACGCCTTCGTTCTTTGTCTCGCCCGTACGCCAAAGTTATTACTGCTTCGGCTGCGGTGCTAAGGGAGACATCTTCACCTTCGTCCAAGAACTTGAAGGGCTCTCGTTTCGCGAAGCATTGAAGAGCTTGGCTGAGAGGGCCGGAGTCGAGCTCAGCAACCGTCCGGAAGCTATTAAGGCGAGAGGTGAGAAGGACGAACTCCTCCAGGCCCTCGAAGCGGCTACACTGTTCTTTGAAACTCAGTTGAGAGAGAGTGAAGACGCTAGGAAGTATGTTCTCTCGCGCGGTATTACCGAAGCTTCAATTAAGAAATGGCGTCTCGGCTATGCTCCGGCGCAGTGGCGTGCTCTCTATAGCCACTTGCTACAGCTTGGATTCAAGAAGGATGTGTTGGTGAAAGCTGGTCTGGTGAAATCCGTGGCAGATGCTAGTGGCAAGGAACCGTACGACATCTTCCGTGACCGAGTCGTTTTCCCACTCTCAGATGCGAGCGGTGAGATCATTGCTTTCTCCGGACGAGCACTGGCACCTGAAGCGGTGCCGAAGTATCTCAACAGCCCAGACACCCTGCTCTTCACCAAGTCTGAAGTGCTCTATGGCTTGGACAAGGCCAAGGAGAAGGTCAGGAAGCAGAACTACGCAGTCTTGGTGGAGGGGCAAGTGGACTTGGTGCTCTCCCACCAAGTGGGAGTAGAGAACACAGTCGCTTCAAGCGGGACCGCCTTCA
>JBBUES010000025.1:0-2643 GCA_038056785.1 Patescibacteria group bacterium
CCGTCCTTTTTCATATCACTAAGTTTATTACAAGCTCGGCAGGTACGCTAGTGGGTCAAGGTAAGAATCACGCCCTTTGGCTAGAGGGACATAAACCTGCTTGCACCCCCTACTTGTAGTAAAGAGAGAAACCTGCACACCTTGGCTGGCAAAGAGACCAACGTGTAAATGTTGGCCAGTAGAAAGCCCCGATCCATACGCCCCCAAGGCCCCTCCGGAGTAAGCTACGACCTGCCCCTTCTCTACTCTCTGCCCATCCTTAACAACTGAAGCAGAGAGGTGGGAGTACACGGAGGAGAGCCCGTTGTCATATTTAAGTAGAATCCAATTCCCATAAGAACCGCATCCTTTCTGCCTGTCCGTATTATCTGATCCAGCCACTACCCCAGAGGCCATAGCCCGGACAGGGGTGCCTACTGAAGCACGGAAATCTGTCCCATTGTGGAAGCAGTCCGGTCGTGGATAGATACGACAATCAGATCTTCCAAACTTTCCAGTGATATAAACATAATCTACAGGCCAACTCAAAACACCGTGTTTTGGACTCGGGAAAAGTGAGGGATCAATAGTGATACGGAGCTGTTCTTCCAAGTCTGACAAGTCTTGTTCTGATTGTCTTTGTCGAGCCATGTTGTCTGCAAGCAGTTTCTGATATGCGGCTTCTTCGCTCTTGGTTTGGGCGAGGAGCTTCGCCTTGGCCTTCTGACTTTCTTCTACTACGGCCTTCTGACCACTCAACTGGCTCTGGAGCGAGAGGGCCTCATCCCTCACCTTCTCCTTCTTCTCCTTCTCTCGGGTCAAGGTACTCTTGGTCTCGAGGAGTTCGGTCACTTCCCTATCCAAGTCCTCACTAAACCCTTTGAGCTGGCTACGATCACGCCAGAGGTCTGAGAAGTTGGCTGCAGCCACCAGTTCCAAGACCAGGGACCGCCCATCGTATTCCGAGAGCGCCTGGATCACCGAGCCTATAGCCTTCTGGTGGGTCGTGATCTGATACTCAGCGGTATTCACATTGTTCTGCAGCATCTGGATGTTCAGATCAGTCGACTTGATCTTCGACTGAGTGACCTTGATATCAGAGCTCAGCTTCTTCTTGGTAGCGTCGAGCGACTTCACTGCTGTGCCCAAGTTTTGCCCCTCACGACTGACCTTATCGAGCTCAGCTTGGAGCTTGCGCTGTTCCTCTACGAGTGCCTCTCGCTCACGCCTTACATTCTCAATCTGCGCCGAGAGTGCGTCGCTAGTCACAGCCCCAACAACAGTTGGCAAGAACGCCAAGAGAAACAGAGCACTAACTAGAAACTTGAGCTTCATTTAGAACTATTATAGCGTTTTCGAGCCTCTTGAGGGACTTCTCTTTGCCCAGAATCTCTAGCAGAGTAATAGGGTCTGGAGAGGCGGTAGCACCAGAAAGGGCATAGCGCATAGGCCAGAGCACATTCCCCTTCCCTACTGTTTCCGCATATTTCATTACCACCTCACCTATGTCAAAGGTACCCTTTGACACCATCTCTCTTACCTTCTCGAGGTGCATCCTCGCCTCCTCTTTAGTAGATTTCTTCCAAGCGATCTGTTCCACATCTAGCACTGGCTCCCCTACCATGTACGATTCGTCCTTAATACTTTCTAGCAAAAGCTCTCTCTGTTTATCCGGTGGCAAGAGCTTGATGTGTTCTTTGTTCACCCATTGCAACTTCTTCTCATCAAATATGGCCCCACCTTTTTGAATCTTACCTAGATCAAATTCCTGGATGAGTTCCTCCATGGTGAAAATTTCTTTCTCTGTCCCAGGATTCCAACCCAAGAGCGCCAAGTAGTTCACCATCGCTTCTGGCAAATAGCCTTTGTTGCGATATTCAGAAACCGCTGTGGCGCCATGTCTCTTAGAGAGTTTGGAACGATCCTGACCTAAAATAAGCGGGATGTGTGCGTACACTGGCCTAGACGCTCCAATGGCCTCTTGTATCAAGATCTGACGAGGGGTGTTGGAGATGTGGTCCTCGCCACGAAGAATATGAGTCACTCCCATTTCATAGTCATCCACAACCACAGCAAAATGGTACAAAGGCTCTTCGAGGCTTTTAGCAATAACAAAATCATGCAGTTCTGTGGTATCAAATTCGATTTCTCCGCGAACCACATCATCAAACTTGACCATCTTATTGGGATTTTTGAAACGGATTACCTCTTCTCTATTGTTATTCTCAACATCTTTTAAAATACTTTCCTGGGAAAGATACGCGGTGCCGTCATCCAGCATCTTTTGAAGATATTTTTTATAGATCTCTCCTCTCTCCGACTGTCTGGTAAATTCATCGTAATTAATACCCAGCCACTCCAGCCCCTCGACAATGTTATCTTCAAATTCTTTTTTTGATCGTTCACGATCAGTATCTTCACTTCTAAATACTATTTTCCCACCATGCTTTTTGGCAAAGAGATAATTAAAAAGCAGCGTACGGGCGGTGCCGATATGTAAGTTGCCTGTAGGAGAAGGCGGAAATCTGACTATAACTTTTTCTGACATGAAGCTTATTTTAACATTAATCTTGGGCTTATTTTATAGCTTGACTTCTATACTTATGTATGTTAATATATAAATAGGAGTGAACCCTATGAGTTTATGGCAAAAGTTGCTTCGCT
>JBBUES010000025.1:2653-9224 GCA_038056785.1 Patescibacteria group bacterium
GGATCGCAGCGGTGGCTATCGCACTCGTCGTCGTATTGGTGGTGTGGATGTTGATCTTCGATACCGGTTTCGCCGGCTTCGTTCTCCACTGGTGGCAGTGGGCAGTCGTCGAACCCGCCTACGACCCGAACGACATGCTACGCGAAGTTCGGTGGTGGGCATTCCCGTCGATACTTGGGGCCTTTGGCCTCTTGATCACATTCGCGGCAATCCCGCTCGTTGCCGGATTGCTATCCCTTGCCATCGCACTCGAAGGTTTCGGGGTCCTCCCCGAGATTGAAGTAAGAGCGTGAACCACCCCACCCCGCCAGAGTCGAAAGCTCTGGCGGGGATTAATTTTACCTATTTTTCTACTTCGTGTTCGAGGGCGATTTTCAAAATTTCTTCCGCAATGAGGCGTGCCGCATCGGGTTTGTAGAAGGCTTTGGCTGACTCTTGCATCCTAGTACGAGTTTCTGGTTCATTGGTCAAGCGAGCGATCTCAGAAATGAGGATGTTCGGTCGCAAGTTCTTGTCCTCAATGACCTCACAACCTCCGGCACGAGCGTAGGCGAAGGCGTTACTGTGCTGGTCATGAGCAATCTTCTCGTCTATCGGCACGATAATAGCTGGCACTCTCCAAGCCGCAATCTCGAAGATGGTCGAACCTGCCCGAGAGACTACCACAGTCGCCACTCCCGCCGCCATACGTAGAGCAAGAGCATTGAGATAATCAAAAGGTTTAT
Organism: Patescibacteria group bacterium; assembly: GCA_038056785.1. Classification (GTDB taxonomy): domain Bacteria; phylum Patescibacteriota; class Minisyncoccia; order Phycocordibacterales; family Zambryskibacteraceae; genus UBA5004. Next base: position 3,379 of record JBBUES010000025.1, read on the forward strand.
AACGATCCTTGAAGGGTGAGTCAAAGAGGACTGCATCAGCGGTCATCTTCACTTCTTCGAAGTTCTTGGCTCCCGTCTGATGAATAATAATGTGAGTTTCTACCAACTTCTTGAGACTCGAGAGAATAGTTTCGTTTAGTCTCTGTGCTCCCTGCGAACCACCAAGGATCAGTACGACTGGAATCCCCTCCTCGATCTTGAGAAATTCTCTCGACCCTGCTGTAATAGGCATCGCGATATCCTTCCTCACAGGCTGGCCTGTGTAGGCCACCTTATCGGATACGAAATACTGCGCCGCCTCTCTATAAGAGACTGCCACTCTCTCTGCAAACCCGCCCGCCCACATATTCACCTTCCCTGGCACTGTATCTGATTCGTGGATGACTACAGGTATATGCAAAATTCTAGCAGCGAGAAGTGCTGGGAAACTGCCATAGCCCCCCTTGCCGAAGACTACATCAGGATAGAGGCTGTAGACCTGCATGACTGAGGAGAGCACCCCCCAGAGCGTGCGGAAGAGGTCGAGGAAATTGCGGAAAATGTTGAGAACTCCTGGTGAGCGACGCAATTTGCCAGCGCTGTTCTTCTTATACACTATTCCCGCTTCATAAAGGGCGCCCGCATTGTAAGGAGTGGGCGCCATGAAGTAGAGTTCGGGCTCGATAATCTTCTTCTCTTTGACCAGAGCCTTCAACTCCTCTGCTACCGAAAGGATGGGGTAGAAGTGGCCTCCTGTGACACCGCCGGTAAATAAGATGCGCATTTTTATAGTGAGTTTATCGAACTAAGGTTTGTTTTTGAGTTTTAGAAATAGAGAGGATGATGCCGACTTCAAACAGGCAGAGGAAGAGCGAGGTGCCACCGTGGCTCACAAACGGAAGTGTGATACCCGAGAGCGGTAAGACCCCGAGCATGGCCCCAATATTCACGAATGCTTGGGAGACAATCATTATAACAATGCCGACGACAAGCAGTCTACTGAAGGGTTGCGGCACCCTCGAGGCAATCTTGAGTCCACGGGTGGCAAAGAGGACGAAGATGGCGATGAGCAAGACTGAGCCCACAAACCCGAACTCCTCGGCTGCCACGGCGAAGATTGAGTCCCCCACCGGCTCAGGCAAGTAAGTGAACTTCTGGACACTCTGGCCGAAGCCTCGGCCGAAGAGGCCTCCAGAGCCGATAGCAATGAGAGACTGCTGAATCTGGTAGCTTGACCCGAGTGCGTCGGCCGTTGGGTTCAAGAAAGTCACGATTCTCTGCTTCACATATGGCCGAGTGTATGCGAGGAAGCTAAGCCCAATTATTCCTGCCAAGAGCATCACGAGCACATAACGCCAACGCCCGCCTGCCACTATAAACATCACCACTCCTGTCACCACAATAATGAGGAAGTTGTCTGTATCAGGCTGGGCCAAGAGCAGTCCTCCACAAATAGCGAGGAGTGCAAGAAGCGGTGCAAGCCCCCACTGCCAAGTCTCCATCTTATCCTTGACCCAAGCTGCCCACGCAGCGAAGTAGACTACAAAGCCGAATTTCAAAAGCTCGGCAGGTTGGAAAGAGATGCCGGCAAACTGAATCCAACGCCTTGCTCCTCCATGCTCGGACCCAATTTGTGGGAAAAGCACCAAGATGTTTAGAACCACAGTGAGGAGGAAGATGTAGAGAGCGAACTTCTTCCAGATTCCAGCGTCCAATCGGCTGGCCACCACCATAGCGACAGTGCCGAGAAAGAGTCCGAGCACCGTCTGCGAGAAGGCGACTGAGGAATAGTTGGAGCTCTCCTTGGCGAGGAGCCCCAGCGAAGCGGAGGAGAAGATGAAGAAGCCCGCCACGATGAGTATCACCGTGACAGTCAGGAAAGATTTATCAATTTTCGTCCCGCCTTTGGCCATTAAGCCAAATTATACACGATTAACGTAGGGAGATGGTTTCTGCTGGCTCTGCCAATTCCACAAAGGATGTTTCGAAGTTACGAGCAGAGAGGAAATTGTTGCCAAGGTGGAAGCCGATGATGATAAGAGCGACTACAACGCCGTTGGCTATGAGATCTGGGAACTGATGTTCAAACTTCACAACCACAGTGAGGAAAAGAGCGCCAACCACAACCGCCAGAGCGAGGAAAAGGACTGTGTCAGTAGCCTGTCTCGGCGAGCTCATTAGTCGTTCAAGGTAACTCGAGGCTTCGATCACATTGGCTTGAAGATTTTTAGGAACCACAGCCGAACCAGTCTTAGGAGTACCGTAGTGTTGCACTACAAAAATAGATTCTCTCCCCTTGTAACGACCACTCGCAATACCCGTACCCACTTCGGTATAAAACTTACCCACAACATTAGCCTGATGTGTCGGCGACTTCATCCACGCTTGGGTGACCTGTTCTGAGTCTGAGAAATTGACTGCCAAGTTTTCCCCAGCAAAGACATATTTGTATCCCACGACATTGAACCAGTACCAAGGATTACGACCCTCGGGAGAATTGTGTGCAAAGTAGCCTTTAGTCGCCATGTCATCGGCCTTAAGTTGGGCGGCCTTGGTTAGGATAGGACTTACAGCTAAAGCAGGAAGGCTGTTCTTCTCTCTAGCTTCGTTGGTGAGGTTGGTGAGGACGGCGGGCAGAACTGAGGTCAAGTTGAGGTCCCTCGCATACTGTGGGAAGTAGAGGGTCGGGAGGACAAAGAGGACGAGCTCTAGGGCTACAAGGGCCCCAGCGAGCGTTATAGCGCTCTCAGAGCGCAGGAAGAGCGGCCTAAAGCCGTTTATCTCATGGGGCACAAACTGCCGTTTCAGCCATCTAAACATGATAAAATTGTAAAGCAAAAATGACTCTAAGTCAATAGAGCGGAAAAACTATTTCTTCACCTCCGGTACCAACTCAGGAATTTGATCCACTACAATGATTTCGAAACTAATGCGGCCAATGAGTTGCCCACGCAGAGTCTTCACATCCACTCTCCAATCCCCGGGGGTGAAGTTGTATTTGTTCGAGTAAGTACGAAAACCACCTTGGCGTCCGCCTGAGAGATAGAGCGGGATGCGTGTCGCTGTCACCCACTCCCCTGCCTCGTCCTTGTACTGCCACTCGTGCGCAATGTCGGTGTTCAGTGAACCTGGGGAGAAGATGGCGGTGTAGGCATAGAGAGCTTCACCTTGCTTCCAATGAATTGGCTCCCGCAGAGTGAAATACTTCTCAGGCCCTCTTACCTCGGCCTCGACAATGTAATTACCCTTAGTACTCTTCTCTATCGAGTGGTAGATCCCAGCCTCTTTCATAGAAAGTGGGATAGGTGGGATCAAGTTGGTGAAGTAGAGCCCGTTGATACAGATGAAGATGAGCGAGACCAGAACCCAGATGTGAGTACGACCCTCAATGAACTTCTCACGGGCAAACCTCCTGAGCACCTCCAAGAAAAGCCAGAGAAGCACCAAACTCACTACTCCACTGAGGACAAAGATCTCTGCCCCAATGTTTTTCAAGAAGAGGGGCACGAGGAAAATAGTGAAGGAGAAGAGCGAGAAATAGAAAAACGAGAGTTGGAAAGCCAGTTTCTCATAACGCTTCTGATAGAGCTCGTTGCCCAGCATGGCGACAAGGAGCATAAGGAGGAAGGGCCAAGTAGCGGAGAGAGTGGCAGAGCGGAAGTAGAAGATGAAGACGGAACCAAGCAGGGTACCAAAGGAGAATTGCAGAAGATTGGAAAGCCAGAAGTGCTTAGCCCCCTCACTCTTGCCTCTGTTAAGGAGGACGATACAGAGTCCAGCGAGAAGCAAGTTCCCCGCGATCCACAAGTTCTCACGCAAGGCATCAATCCTCTGCATAGTAAGAGCATCTACAAAGAAACCTGAGGCTAGTGAAGCAACCGAGATCTTCCTCTCGTAGGTCTCGTACCAATTTTTCAGCTTGGCAATTTTTTTCACAACTGTTCTAGCTTACGATGTAGAGTATCACACCCGTAAAGGCACAAACCACCGAGACCACCCAGTAGCGCATGACCACTTTCTCCCTGGGCCAGCCGAGAGCTTGGAAGTGGTGATGAAGTGGGGCTACTAGGAACACCCTTTTATGATTAAACATTTTATAAACATTGATCTGGATGATGACAGAGAGTGAGGTGGCGACAAGCGGCAAGGCGATGATCGGTAAGAGCCAGACCGCATCTGTTAAAAAGGCGATCACAGCCAGAGTCACTGTAAGGGCGAGTGCTCCAGACTCTCCCATGTAGAAACGAGCGGGAGGAATGTTGAACCACAGGAAGGCGAGGATTCCTCCCGCTATAGCGCCCGAGAGTGCCGAGATATCATACTGATTCCCAAGATAGGCAATGAAGGCGTATGCAGTAAAGCACGAAGCAAAGACTCCTCCAGCCAACCCGTCTAGTCCATCAATTACAGAGGTGGAGAAGGTAGCCAACACCACCACTACAAAGATGGGCACAAACCACCATCCCACAAACCACTGACCGACAAACGGGATCATGAGGGAAACGAACTCAAGCTTGTAATAGAACCAAAGTGCGATAGAGAGTCCAATGAGAGTGATGAACACTATCTTCACCTTACGGTAAATCAGTGGATCCTTGGCATAACTCCCCTGCCCAAAGATTTGGAGAAGGTCATCGAGAAGTCCAATGAGAGCTGCTAGGAAGAAGGCCCCCAGCGGCACCACTGTCTGGCTACGGCTAAAGAAGTTGAGTTGGTTGAAAACACTTTGCTCCCCTCCAAATAGCCCAAAGGGGAAAAGTAGGGAAAGCAAATAAATGAACATAACAGTCAGTGCCACAGAAGCCCAGATAATTACACCACCCACCCTCGGAGTCCGGAGTTCGTGCTCAGTATTGTGAATCTTGGCGAAGTCGCTAGAGACTCCGTCTAGATTCTCAGTCCGAGCGGACTTCTTCCACATCTTGTATTTGTAGAAGTAGCGGGTGAAAAACGGGGTGATGAAAATGCCGATGAAGAAGGTGAGAACTGTCGGGGTGATAATCTTTAGAATATCCATTTAGGTAATCTCTGCGATAAAGGTATTGTACCAGATGGAGAGAACCAAGAGGAGATAAATCTTCCTAGAGTTGTCCGTCTTCTTCTCGAAGTGGTCTGTGAAAAGCTGCTCCACCGCCTCCAAGTTGAAATGTGATTTCACATATTCGTTTTCCAAAACCAGTTTGGGAATCCAAGAGCGCTCGGGAGTAAACCACTCTCGCACTGGTGTCGGGAAGCCGAGCTTCTTCCTCTTCCTCGTCGATTCTGGAAGGATCGACGCGAAGGCTTCTCTCAATAAATACTTGGTAGTTCCCCTCCTCCACTTGAACCGGTCGGGCAAGGTAGCCGCAAGCTTGGCTACCTCCACATCTAGGAAGGGCACCCTCAGCTCTAGCGAGTGGGCCATGGTCATCTTGTCTGCCTTGGCGAGAATGTCCCCCACCAACCAAGTGTTGATGTCTATGTATTGCATCTTGGTAGAGTCGCTCTGGCCCTCCACTTCTTTAAACAAAGCCTTGATGTCAAAGGGTGCCTTTGACATCTCATCTCCCCGCCAAAGATTAGCCAGTTCCTCATTTTTGAAAATTGAAGCATTGCCAATATACCAATCTTCCAATTTCAAAAGACCTCTAGTCGCAAAATTGCTACCCCTTAGAGGGAGCTTGGAGAGGAATCTCAAAACACTCTCAGGAAGCCAGGCCAATCTCTTGGCTGCAATAGGAGCCAGATAAATATTGTAACCGCCGAAGAACTCATCTGAGCCCTCCCCCGAGAGCACCACCTTGACCGACTTCCTCGCCTCTCGAGCGAGGAAGTAGAGTCCGAGAGCAGAAGGATCAGCGACCGGCTCGTCCAAGTGCCAGACAGCC
>JBBUES010000026.1:0-3963 GCA_038056785.1 Patescibacteria group bacterium
TGGCGGCGATGTCTCCTTCGTCCCTCTCTCTGCGAAGACTGGTGCTGGAGTAGAAGACCTGCTTGAAATGATCGTGCTCACTGCTGACCTCCTAGATCTCAAGGGCGAGAAGGAGGCACTAGGTTCTGGCATCATCATCGAGTCCAAGCTCGACCCCAAGCGTGGAGTGACCGCTGTCGCCATCGTGAAGAATGGCGTGGTGTCCAAGGGCACCTTCGCCGCATCTGTTGGAGCACACACCCCACTACGCTTCATTCTCGATAGCGTTGGCAACCAAGTCGAAGAGCTCACCTTCTCTTCTCCTATTCAAATCGTGGGGTGGGACAAGTTGCCTCAGATAGGCAGCGAATTCAAAACCTTTTTGAAGAAGAAGGAAGCAGAAGAATACGCAGAGAAGGAAGTGGCAAGTAAGGAGAAGGAAGTCAGAGAAGTTGGAGAAGGCGTCTCAACCCTCCATCTGATCATCAAGGCCGACACTGCCGGATCATTGGAAGCAGTTGAAAGCGAAATAGCCAAGATCTCCCGTGAGCGCATCGTGCCCAAGGTCACCCTCTCAAGCGTAGGCTCGATCGGCGAAGCTGATGTGAAGGCGGCCATTGCGACTCCAGGCACTCTCATCCTAGGTTTCAATACCAAGATAGATTCCTCAGCGGCCTCTCTCGCTGAGCGCACTGGCGTGGCGATCAATGTCTACAATGTTATCTACGAGCTCACAGACAAGGTCACCGCTCTGCTTACAGAACGTGAACCTCGTATCGAAGTAGAAGAAATTTCAGGTACTGCCAAAGTTTTGAAACTTTTCAGCACCGCTAAGGGCAAGCAGGTCCTCGGTGCTAGAGTACTTACCGGCAAGATCGCCCTTGGCAACACTCTCAAGATCATGCGACGCGAGTCGGATATCGGACGCGCCAAGGTACGCGAGCTCCAGCAGGCCAAGATCGCTGCAGAAGAAGTGCTCGAGGGGTCAGAATTCGGCGCTATGATCGAGTCCAAACTCGAGATTGCTCCTGGCGATGTATTGGAGGCTGTGACCATGATTACCAAATAGTTTTATGCGAGAAGTAAAAAGAGAAAGGACTGAAGAGGTCATCCACCGCCTTGCGGCCGAATTTATCCGAGACAACAGCGGCAAGACCTCACTCGTCACCGTCACCCGCGTCGAGCTCTACCCTGCCGGCAAGGAAGGCAAAATCTATTTCACTACCCTCCCCGAGGATCAAGAGGACACCGTGCTCAAATTTTTAGAAAGAAAAGCATCGGAATTTGAACACTACGTCCGCGAACATTCCCGCATCGGCATGGTCCCTCACCTCGTTTTCAAAATTGATTACGGAGAGAGGAATCGCCAACGTTTGGATACGCTATCCTAAGCCAACGCAAAGCGTTTTCTTCATCCCCATTTTTGGTATACAACAGAATCATATTTTCAATTGCGCCAGGGTACGGATATTTCTGCATCAGTGATTGGTGATAAAGATCCATCGCCTCTTCGCTCTTACCCTGCTTCCAATACACCAATCCTAAGTTGTTGAGACCCTTGGAATAAATAGGTTTAATCTCTCTAGATATTTCTAACTGCTCTGCCGCCTTGTCCAATTCTCCATTCAAAAGATAAGCAGCTCCGGCATTGGAGCGAGAAAGCACGCTGTTGGGTGCACACTCGAGAGCGTTGAGAAAGAGTTTTTCCTCCGTCATCCACACTCCTTGGCGGTTAAACGACAAAACTGAGTAAAAGATAAGTACGACCACTAACACAGCTCTCTGATTAATTTTAGCTAGTAGAAATGCCAAGAATATTGCTATACCAACAGATGGGAAGAAAAATAATCTCTCACCAGCTATAGTCCCGATTGGGAAGAAAATATTGGAGATAAGTATAGAGCCAAAAAATATAAAGGCTGAGGCCAGAGCCACAACTGGCCGCTTCTTCAGGAAATATAGAGTGGCCACTAGAGAGCCAATGAAGATCATCGCCCCTAGAATCGTTCCCAAATGCATGAACCCATGGAGTACCGGTATTTGATTGAAAGAATAGTCTGAACACAGTCCAAATGGCCAAAACGTTTTCTCCACATACATCCATAGGATAGAAAGCGCTGTGGCGATACGGCCCGGTACACTCGCAAAGAGAAGTGGACTCTCTATAAGACTAGTTTGCACCCCGAGGAAATGATCTGGACCCAAGACAAAGAAACGAGCGAAGAAGTATAGACAGGCTCCTACTACAGCTGCTGAAACAGGTCGGAAGTATTTTTGAAAAACATTAAACCCAAATTCCCTTTCCTTTATTATAACAACGAGTAACACAAGCGGTAAGGCGGCAATGGCTGTCTCCTTGGCGCCAATTGCCAGGAGCATATAGAATCCCGCCAGCCAAAAGTTAACTCGTTCTTTTGTAAACTCGATCAATAACAAAAGCGAAAATAGGAGTGAGATCAACTCCGAGCGCCCAGTGATATTCGCCACCACCTCGGTGTGGATCGGTAGGACCAGATAAACTAGTGCTGAAAGAAGAGCCAGCTTCTCGTCACCGAACAATCGCCTGATTAGCACAAAGATGGCCGAAACAATTCCGAAATAGATGACGAGGTTTACTAAGTGAAAACTCATAGCACTCCCCCCGAGGAAAATGATGTTGAGAGCATAGGAGAGTAGCGTGACAGGCCGATAGAGTCCTGCATCCACCTCCCAGTAAGGTTGGAGTACCGCGTCCTTGAGACTAGCGAGGCTTGAGAGGATGTTGTTGTAGTCGAGAATCCCCCTGTCGTCGAAGACGAACCCTCCCCACAAGGATTGCCCGTAGATAATTAAAATCAATAAGGCGAAACTTAGGAAAATTGTTCTGTCCTTATTCATCAGGTGCGAGATGGGAGAATCGAACTCCCGCCCGATCCTTGGGAAGGACCAGTTCTACCACTAAACTAATCTCGCTCTATACCAGAGTAGTCTAAGCTAGTCTGAAAATCTTCTCAAACATTCTAGAGCTGGTGGAAGAGAGGTTGAAGAGGACGGCGAGGGTGAAGACGACCAGTGAGAGATTGACGTCTTTAAATGAAAGGGCGATAGCAACCATAGCAAAGACCACTGGCACCAGAGTGCGGATAGTGGAACCCGTAACCTCGTGGTGGCTAATCTCTGGATTCTTGATGTGATCGGAGTAGAGCACGTAGCGGCGCATCCAGTAGAGGGTCAGGCCAATGAGGATGATGTGGGTGCCGAAGACCACCACCGCCACCTGACTGGTATGATACCGACCAAGCAAGCTCGCTGAGAAAGGTGCCAGAGAAACAAGCATAAAGAAGAGAGCGTTGATGTTGGTCAGCATCAAGTCTACGTTCTTGGCATAGATAGAAACGAAGAAGTGGTGAGCCCGCCAATAAGTGAAGAGGAGGGCGAAGGAGAGGATGTATGAGAGCAAGGCTGGCAAGAGACTCTTCAAGGCCTGCCATAACTCTAGGTTACGGGGAGTATCCCCAAGTTCAGGCAACCTAATTTCAAAAACAAGTATGGTCATCACGATAGCAAAGATGCCATCGGAGAGCTGATCTAATCTGCTGTGGGACATGGATTTATTATACCACTAGTGGGCGGGAGAGGACTTGAACCTCCACTCCTTGCGGAACCAGTTCCTAAAACTGGCGTGTCTACCATTTCACCACCCGCCCAATGTGCGCTCACCAGGGATCGAACCTGGGACCTTATCCTTAAGAGGGATCTGCTCTACCAGCTGAGCTATGAGCGCTTACTGCAATAGTATTCCAAAAAAGCAAGGATTAATCAATTATGGTAAAGTAGATTTTACTGGCGTGGTGGCGAAGTGGTAACGCGGCGATCTGCAAAATCGTTATTGCAGGGGTTCGATTCCCCTCTACGCCTCCAGGCCCGGGTGGCGGAATTGGTATACGCGCACGACTTAAAATCGTGTCCCGCAAGGGATGTGGGATCGTTGCCCACCCCGGGCAC
>JBBUES010000027.1:0-2680 GCA_038056785.1 Patescibacteria group bacterium
AACTCTTCCTCGAACTCGGTGCCAACAACGAGCAGATCGACTTCCCTACCGTCTACGCCATCGGCCGCGAAGGTGTCGCCATGAGGAACCTTGGTGACGAGAAGAAGGATCTTTCCCCCCTTCTCGACGTCGTCCTCGAGCACGTCCCTCCTGCTACTCAGAATCTCACCGTGCCAGTGCGCCTCCAGCCCTTCAACCTTGCTTACGACAACTTCCTCGGACGTATGGCTATCGCTCGTGTTTACGAAGGAGTACTCAAGGATGGTCAGGAAGTAACTGTTAAACAGCAGAAGGGTGGCACATTCAAAGGCAAGATTACCAAGCTCTTCACCTTCGAAGGTATCAAGAGGAAGGAGTCTCCGGAAGCCATTGCAGGAGACATCGTCATGCTCGCGGGTCTCCCAGAGATCTTCATCGGCGACACTATCATGGCGGATGCAGAGGGTGTGGCACTCCCTGCTATCAATGTCGACGAGCCTACCATCTCCCTCAACTTCCTCGTGAACAACTCCCCCTTCGCCGGCAAGGAAGGTAAGTTCGTGACCGGTCGCCAGATCCGTGAACGTCTCGAGAAGGAGCTCGAAGTGAACGTGGGACTCAAAGTGGACTTCGGTACCTCTGACTACTACACCGTCTATGGCCGTGGCGAACTCCACATCGCCATCCTCTGTGAGAACATGCGTCGAGAAGGTTTCGAGCTCCAAGTCTCTCAGCCCAAAGTTATTTTCAAAGAAGAGAATGGTGAGAAGACCGAACCATTTGAAGAAGTGGTCATCGATGTACCAGAAGAAGTCAGTAGCACTATCATCTCTGCTCTCAATCAGAGAAAGGCTACTCTCATGGATATGAAGAGTGAGAACGGCTCTACTCGCCTCATCTTCGAAGCTCCGACTCGTGGCCTCCTCGGCTACAAGGGAGAGTTCATCGTCGCTACCAAGGGTCTCGGCATCCTCTCTTCTCGCTTCACTGCTTTCAAGAAATACGCTGGAGTTATAGATCACCACGACGTCGGCGCCATGATCTCTATGGAAGCTGGCAAGTGTCTCGCCTTCGCTCTCGACAACCTCCAGCAGCGAGGTGTGCTCTATGTGGAGCCGGGAGATGAGGTCTACGCTGGCCAAGTGATCGGCAACTCTTCGAAGGGTGAGGATATGTATGTGAACCCCACCAAAGGCAAGCAACTCACCAACATGCGTGCCTCTGGCTCTGACGACAAGGTCTACCTAGCTCCTGCCTACAGGCTCGACATCGAGAGAGCGATGGAGATCATGAACGAAGACGAATACATCGAGATCACTCCCAAGTCCGTCCGCCTCCGCAAAGTGCTTCTCACTCAGGGCGATAGAGCCAAGGCGAATAGAAAAGGTTAGAAATAGCTTCTTAGCTGTCAAAGGGCACCTTTGACATACCAAAAGCCCTTAATTCAAGGGTTATTTTAGTATCATAATTGTCCTTGACTTTTGAGTCCAAGTGTGCTAATATATACAACAGAGGGTAGGCACAACGCCGATCCCAACACATTCGCCCGAAGGAGGGCACCATGGCATATTTCGCAGTCGAGTTCATCTGTACCGATGGCCCTGCAAACACGATTGTCTCCGTTGATAGAAGGAGCGGGCCATTCAGAACAAAGAAAGAAGCCACGAAAGACCTTCGTGAGAAGGGCTACAGGCCGATTAGCGGACCGGTCTGTGGTTCTGAACCCGGCACGCTCGTCCACGAACACAACTACTGGACGGCCGACGAGGATGGCGACGCTGATGCAGAGCTCGTTCAGGAATAACACCATGACCTAGCGTTTGGCCACCGTAAAAGCTCGTCTACCAGAGCGTCATCCTGGTCCAGGGCGCCCGGAATCATCCGGCGCTCTTTTTGTTTGTATTAAAGCTATAAGCTAAAAGCTAGAACCTATAAGCTAATCTTATATTCCCCCACCCTCGTCCTTTTGATACTCCACGCCAGTGCTCCGCTGTTTAAAATCTCGCCCATATCATTGGCTAGGCCTCTTACATACGTGCCACTTGAGACATCTATCGTAAATTTGGAAATCAGATAAGTTTCGTTTGCTAGAGGCATCAAGAGATTATTCCAAGCACTCAAGATCTCTTTCTGCCGGAAGTCCCCGCGAACGAGTGCAATCCTTTTGGTCACATCATTCAAAATTTCTCTCCCAGTAATAGCTCTAGTATGAATATGCTCAAGAGAAAAGATTTTAATTCCTCTCTCCGGACGATCAAACTCTTCGATCTTGGCGTCTCTCGCTTTCAAGAAATCTCCACCAAAACTTTTCGATGAGAAGAGTGGGTAGACCTGAGAAGTCTTGCTGCGAATCTTCTTCAACAAACTCTCCATCTTGTTTTCCAGCCGATGTGGGAACCGGCCTTCTGTAACCTTGCCCAAAATGTCGTGGCTGTCGCTACTTAGCCCCCAGAGCACTTCGAACTCATAGGTCTTATCCATTTCTAGATACTGCGCCTTACTTCTTGTATCCCCAGCGAGGACTGGTAGGAGCCCCTCAGCCATAGGATCGAGGCGGCCCAAATATGTCATCTTCGTATCCTTGTATTCCTCATGCAGAGCCTTGTAACGCAGGAGGCATTCTAGAGGGGTTTCCCCTAGGTTCTTGTAGAGAGGTAGAATTTCAGCTTTTTCAGCCACTTGGGTATAATACAGCCATGAG
>JBBUES010000027.1:2780-9763 GCA_038056785.1 Patescibacteria group bacterium
GTAGAGAGGTAGAATTTCAGCTTTTTCAGCCACTTGGGTATAATACAGCCATGAGCAAACTAGATACAGAGCCTTACAAGGGCGTGCAAGACTTCTATCCTGAGGATATGGCCAAGCAGAACTACGTCTTCTCTGTTTGGAAAAAGGTGTCTGAAAGTTTTAATTACCAAGAATACAACGCTTCTCTCCTTGAGCCAGCCGAACTTTATAAAGAGAAGAGTGGTGAAGAGATTGTGAACCAACAGACCTTCCAATTCACTGACCGCGGAGGCAGAGAAGTAGTCCTTCGTCCAGAGATGACCCCCACCCTCGCTCGCATGGTGGCAGCCAGAAGGAAGTCCTTGAAGTTCCCCCTCAGGTGGTACTCCATCCCCAACCTCTTCCGCTACGAGAAACCACAGAAGGGCAGACGCAGAGAACACTGGCAACTCAACGTCGACATCATGGGTGTCGCTGGCCTCGAAGCGGATGTGGAGATCATTGCGCTCGCTGACACCATCATGCAAACCTTCGGTGCCAAGAGAGAAGACTATGAGATCCGCATGAATACTATGGATAGCAACATTGAGAACTTGGAACAAGTGATGGCCAAACTCAGAGAAGCTGGTATTACCAACCTCAAGGTAGATGACACCTTGAAGCGTGGCCAAGCCTACTACACTGGAGTGGTCTTCGAGTTCTTCGACACCAACCCCGAGAACCCTCGCGCCATCCTAGGAGGCGGTCGTTACGACAACCTCATGGAACTCTTCGATGTCGAAAAGCTCCCAGCAGTCGGCTTCGGCGCTGGCGATGTCACCATCAAGGACTTCCTCGTAACACACGGACTCAAAACGAATGCGTAAAATTGTTTTCGACATTGAGACTCGCAACATCTTCAGCGAGGTAGGTAGCTCTGACCCTACGGCACTCGATATTTCTATCGTCGGTATATACGATTCAGAGACTGATTCCTATTCCTCCTATACTCAAGAGGAACTATCCATGCTCTGGCCCCTTATCGAACGAGCAGACATGCTTATAGGCTACTACTCAGACCACTTCGACCTACCTCTCCTCAACAAATACTACTCGGGCGACCTCACCAAGATGAAGAGTCTCGATATCCTGAAAGAAATTCGCAAGAGTTATGGACGAGGCATGAAGCTCGACCAACTTGCCGAAGGCACTCTAGGCAAGAAGAAGTCTGGCCATGGACTCGAAGCAGTCAAATGGTGGAAGGAAGGTAAGGTTGATGAGATACGGAAGTATTGTCTGGACGATGTGAAGATCACCAAGGAGATCTACGACTACGCTCTAGCGAACCAGAAACTAATTTTCAAAGAAGGTACGCAAGTGAAAGAAATCCCGCTCAACACCAGCGACTGGGAGAAGCCGAACGAAAACAAGATGACCTTCTCAATGCCATTCTAAATATGAACAATCCAATCCTTAAGAAACTAGCGCTATTTTCTGCTCTTACCCTACCCCTCTCATATATTCTGGGAGTGATAGCTAGATCGCTTTGGTACAATCCCCGCCCTTTTGTGGTGAAGGGTATCGAGCCACTCATTGCACACATCCCCGACAATGGCTTCCCTTCTGACCACACCCTCCTCCTCGCCACACTCGCATCGATCGCTTACTACTTCGACAAGAAGTACTCAGCAGCGCTATGGGTAGTCACCATCCTCGTCGGCCTCTCGAGAGTCTTCGCCCAAGTGCACCACCTTGTCGACATTCTCGCCAGTATGGTGATTGCCCTAGTTTCCGCCAAAATAGCTTATGCTATAATTCACCCACTATGGAACAAACAGAAACAAACAAATTTTTAGTACCAGCCGCTATCGTCGTCGCAGGAGCACTGATCGCCTTCGCCGTTTATTCAGGGGGTGCCAAAGCACCAGCCCCAAGTGGCCAGCAAGCAGCTGCTGATGTGAAGATTGTCCCCGTCAAGAACGAGGACCATTACTTCGGCTCACGTTCTGCCAAGGTGGTCATTGTGGAATACTCTGATACCGAATGCCCTTTCTGTAAGGTCTACCACAACTCCCTAAATCAGATTATGAGGGACTATGATGGCAAGGTTGCTTGGGTTTACCGCCATCTCCCTATCCCCCAACTCCATGCCAAGGCCACCAAGGAGGCTGAGGCCACTGAGTGCGTAGCAGAACTCGGCGGGAACACTGCCTTCTGGCAATACCTAGACAAGATCTTCGAGACCACCAACTCCAACGACTCTCTCGACCCAGCACAACTCCCCATTCTCGCGAAAAGTGTCGGCATAGGTGAAGCAGCCTTCAATAGCTGTCTCTCGAGTGGCAAGTACACAGAAGCAGTCCAGGCGAGCGCCACCGAAGGTTTCGCCTCTGGCGCCCGTGGCACCCCCTTCTCTCTCATTATGATAGACGGCAAGCAAGTTGGTACGATCAATGGTGCCGAACCTCTAGTGAGTGTCAAAGCCAAGTTGGATGCGCTTCTGAAATAGCTTTCACTGATACATCTCCGCTTTCTTGCAGTACGGACACTCACTTTCTCCTGGATAGGCCTTGTGGTGGCACTCTCTCTCGGTCCACTCACCACTCGTAAGTAAGGCTTGGAAATCGCTAATATCCTTGGTGAGGAGGTCTAGATGTTCACGAGTGATGACACACTCATACAAAGCGTTCTTAGGGTCGTCTGATTCTACAAAATAAAGTCTAGAGTGCTCGACTTCAAACCGGCCCTTGCCGGCATGCTCTAGCAAGTACGAATACATGGTCAGTTGGCGCAAGTAGGCAGACATCCTCCCCTCCTCATCTTCCTTCTCAATCTCCTTCTCTGGACGCGGCCTCCCTGTCTTGAAGTCGGTCACTCTCACCCCACTGCCTCCGTCACTCTCCAAGAGGTCGATCTTGCCAGTGATGGTGAGCTCCGGGAAGCGCTTATCCTTCCCAGAGAGCGGCTTCTCGGTCTCACGCATATCATAAAGCTCAGGCAGGAGATCTGTGACGAATCTCTTTACCGCCCTAAAGGCATCCTTGGTCATCCTCCTAGCAGTCTTTTCATCGAAAATGTGGTGATACTCGAGCGCCTCTCCTATGGCTCTCTCGATATCTTTGTCAGTTGGCTTCTTCTCTAGTTTCAAAACATTTTCTATCGAACCGTGCACCACGCTGCCGAACTTCATGGACTCGGACTCAGGTTCAGGTACTCCTAGGAAGCTACGGAAGTACCATTGCCAAGGGCAGTCGAAGAACGAGTTCAAGGCTGTGGCCGAAACCTTCTTCTTGCTAAACTCTTCTGCTACCAGCCCCTGCAAATCGGCCTTGGTCACAGCTGGCTTCATCACCTTGTTTTGAGCAACATATTGTTCCATGCCTGAGTCGAGAAGCCTGGCCTCGCTCTCCTCCTTGGTCTCGAGTGTATAATGCCCGGCTGGTAGCTCTCGCAAGACCGCGGCGAGCTCTTCAGGAGCGCCAGTGTATGAGTAGAGTGAGTATGAGAGGCTAGCATAACTCTTGGCACGAGTGAGAGCGACATAGACCTCCCGTCGAGCGGCTGCTACGTCCTTCTTCTCTTCGAAGGCACCCAGTCTCTCAGGAAGAGCAAGGCCCATACGCTTACCACTCATAAGCGAACGCTCGTTCATGTGGGCAATCCAGACCGCTTCGAATTCTAGACCCTTGGAAGAGTGGAGGGTCATAATCCTCACCCCCTTCTCGTCGCCGAAGAGGGCGAGCGGTACATCCTGCCCGTATTCTCGCAGTCGCTCGATATACTTTATAAGCTCGCTGGTAGACACTCGGTGTCCACGCTCTTCGTGGGCAAGAGCGAGGTGGAGGAGAGAGCGGACCACCTCGACCTTCCTCACAAATCCCGCATGCTCAGTGGCGGAGTTTAGAAAGAAGACTTCTCCGACCATCTGCACCACTTCATAAGGAGACTGACCTTTAGCATCTATTACTAGCTTGGCTAGTTTTTCACCAAACTCAAATTTTGCCTCAACTAGTTTTTCTACTGAAAGATCTTTGCTATAAGTTTTGTAGAGGAAACGGTGGGCTTCGAGAGGTGGAATGCCAGAAATCGGATCGAGGACAAGCTCCCCCAACTCCGCCTTACTGAAAGGGTCACTCACTACCTTCAAGATATTGAAAAAGGTCTCGAACTCTAGAGACTCGAAGAGTTTGGCCGAACCAGGGGCCGAGACAGGTAAACCCATATCCTCGAGCACTCGCATGGCGGAGCGGACATGATAGTTCTTGGGCACAAGAAGGGCGCAGTCTTCTGCGGAGAGGCCCTCCTCAATCCGCTCTTTGAAGAAGAGCCCGGCTCTCATTATTTCATCACGCTCGTAGGCGCACTCGACAAGAGCAATAGGTAGATCTCCATCTCTATTGGCAGAAAGCTTACCCGTAGTAAGAGTACTCTTGAGAAGTGCGTCAGCAGCATCAAGGATGGTCTGAGTCGAGCGATAGTTCTCGGTGAGAGTGACAAGCTTCGTACCTGGGAAACTCTCTCGGAATTCTTCGAAGAGTGAGAGTGAAGCGCCAGAGAAGCCATAGATGAGCTGACGGTCATCCCCCACTACGAAGACATTCGGCTTCTCGACCGGTCCCCAGACTTGTTTCAAGAATTCATTCTGCACTCCCGAGGAATCCTGATGCTCATCGACCAAGACATAGAGATGTCGCTCTCTTAGCGCTGCACGCACATCCTCGAACTCTGTCACAAGGTGCACCATGGCTCGCAGGATGTCGTCGTAGTCGAAGACATTGAGCTCCCTCTTCTTCTCCTCATAGAGTCGGTAGAAGAGTACGGCCTCTTTGGATTTCTCGAGAGAAGCTATTTCGTTTTGCGCTTCCTTTTTTAATTCCCCTTTGGTTGGGCCACGACTGGAAATGCTTTCTGGATCATTCTTGATCCGATGAATATCTCTCTCGATCTCTTCGCTGAAGTCTTCTGGAGACATGCGTTCTCGGATCAGTAACGAGACGAGAGATTTCAGATCTCGGAAATATTTCGAAGCATCGCCTCTGGGACGCAGGTGCTCCCAATCATTTTCAGAAAGAATGTCATCTACAATGCCGACAGCATCAGCTTCATCGAGTGTGACAGGTGGCAGAGAGAGATCTAAGTTCTGATAGAACTCTTCTATGAGTCTCGTGCCGAAAGCATGGAAGGTAGAGACCACCACACGAGAAGGATCGATGCCATAAACAGACAAGCGCTTCTTCATCGCCGAGACACCGGAGTTGGTGAAGGTCAGACACAGCACGCCATCAGCAGGCGTATCAGTTTTCTGAAGGATGTTCCCAATCCTCAATGCGATCACCTGAGTCTTGCCAGTCCCCGGTCCCGCAATGACCATCACCGGCCCCTCAATAGTGTCCACAGCCTCTTTTTGGGCCTTATTCAGCCCTTTGTATAGCTTTTCAAACTGAGCTTCCCCTTTCATAAGGTCAATGATAACACGCTCAATTTTAAGCCCATTTCTAGACTTATTTTGACAATTTCAAAAAGTCCTTGACAATCAGGCTATTTAGGTGTATGATATAAAAAGGAGGCTACGGCCATGCACATGGGGAACTACACCAAAACCCTCTTCTGGGCCATCGTTGGTCTGGGGTTGCTCGCCTTCGCAGCTTTCGCTGAGTTGGCACACCGCCTCGGGTAGCGACAAAAAGAGCGCGGGTGCATCACTGCATCCCACGCTCTTTTTTCATTTCCATATTTTAATATCCTCTTAATCTATCAATCTTTTCATGTTGTCTTATCTTTTCATGCGCCTTGGCTTCAATCTGTCTGATGCGTTCACGGGTGACACCGAAGACCTTGCCCACTTCCTCGAGAGTGTGGGTGTAGCCGTCGAGGAGGCCGTGTCGCATTTCCAGAATCTTCCTTTCCTTCGGAGGCAGGTCGTTCAGGATCTCACGTACTTGATCTTGGACGATACGGCGTGAGGACTCCTGATCCGGAGAGAGGATCTTGTCGTCTGCGAGGAAGTCGCCGAGCTTGCTCTTGCCCTCATCCCCTTCATCTCCCACTGGAGACTCGAGTGAGACTGTGGACTGATCGATCTTCTCGATCTGATAGATCTTGTCGACATCGAGATTCATCTCCATGGCTATCTCTTCCTGCAGCGGTTCACGACCAAGATCCTGTGTGAGGCGACGCACCACCTGCTTGTACTTGGCGATAGTCTCCACCATGTGCACTGGCACACGGATAGTACGAGACTGGTCAGCTAGGGCACGAGTGATAGCTTGGCGAATCCACCAAGTGGCATAGGTCGAGAACTTGAAACCCTTGGTCCAGTCGAACTTCTCCACTGCCTTATGGAGACCGAGGTTACCTTCCTGGATAAGGTCGAGAAGAGTGAGGTCTGGTGAGCGGTTGGCATACTTCTTGGCGATAGAGACCACGAGACGCAAGTTGGCCTTCATGAGAAGATTCTTGGCATCCAAGTCCCCTGCCTCAATACGCTTAGCGAGCTCCTTCTCCATCGAGCCAGCAATCAGTGGGTACTGACCAATCTCACGCAGATACATCTGGATAGAGTCGTAGGATGAATCGCTGCGTGAGTAGGCATACTTCTTGCCAGTCTCTTCGTGCGGCACCTCTAGGAGTCCTCCGCCCTCGAGAATATCAATCCCGAGAGTACTCAGCTTCCCATACAGTTCATCGAGGAATATGATGTCTGTCTCAATGGTTGGGAATTCATGCAAAATTTCGTCATAAGTCACGAAACCTCTTTCCTTGCCACGAGTCACAAGGCGGTCAGTGCGGAGCACTTGATCAACCTTATGCTTGGTGGACTTGGCACCTGGTTTTTTTAATACTTTTTTTGGAAGAGCTTTTTTAGGAGCTTTGGTTGTTTTTTTTACAACTTTTTTTACGGCTTTCTTAGGAGTCGTCTTTTTGGTCTTCTTATTTAATTGTTTTTTCTTTTTGATCATCAAAAATCTAGTTTTATTCTATAACACTTTTCTCTTCCATGGCACGGATGCGCTTCAGCACTTCTT
>JBBUES010000028.1:0-1091 GCA_038056785.1 Patescibacteria group bacterium
GGAGATCCTCTCGCTGTCGATGATTCAAGTAAAATCTTTTCTGAGGAGGTGCTCAATGAGCTCATCTGGTCGAGGTATAACCAGAACCAGTCTCAAGAAGCCTAAACTTGGGATCATTGGTGGCTCGGGGATGTGTTCTTTCCCCGAGCTAAGTGTGATCTCAAGGCATCGCTTCGAGACAAGGTACGGACAACCGTCTGACGAGATAGTGGTCTGCGAACACGCGGGGCAGCTTGTAGCCTTCTTGCCACGGCACGGCAAGAAACATACTCTGGCTCCGCATAAGGTGCCCTACAAGGCAAATCTCGCAGCCCTTAAGGAGTTGGGCGTCGAATATGTTCTGGGCACTTGTATTGTCGGGAGTCTCAGGAAAGAAATCATCCCTGGCAGTCTAGTGATCCCAGACCAATTCGTCAATCTGACTTGGGGTCGCGATGATCTCTCAGAAGCAGATGGTGGTTCCTTTATCCATCTGCCAATGGGAGAACCCTACTGCGGTTACCTTCGTGGAAAGATCACAGAGGTGGCCAATATTCTGAAAACAGTAGTTGTTCCGCAAGGGACAGTTGCTGTGATACAGGGTCCGCGGTTTTCAACTAAGGCAGAGAGTCTCTGGCTCTCTGCCAATGGTTGGGACATCGTCAATATGACCCAGTACCCAGAGTGTTACTTCGCTCGCGAACTTGGACTCTGTTACTCAGCGATCGCAGCAGTGACAGACTACGATGTCGGTCTTCAAGAAAGCCTGACAATTGATCCTCGCAACATGGGCGCAGTACTTGGAATCTTCAAGGATGGCGTCCGTAAGACGAAGGAGCTATTGCTCACCTTCATTCAGGATGTGGGGCCGTCGCTCTCTTGCAAGTGCGCCTCGATCACAGTCAAGGCGTATTACGAAGATGGAATGTAGATTGCCGCCGGAGATACTCTCCGTCGGCTTTTAATATTGCCAATCATTAATTTTCATGTTATCTTGCGTATGGAGTTAAAGTTCCTTTACAGTGGTACGATTAGACTCACAATAAGGAGACATGAGCATGCTAAAAGCAACAAATATACAGAAAGGCTACGGTCCTATAACCGTGCTTTCT
>JBBUES010000029.1:0-1555 GCA_038056785.1 Patescibacteria group bacterium
AAACAGCTCGCGATACTCAGTACTCGCTTCTGCGAGAGATCGATATGCGAGAAGAGATTATCAACGGTTTCCAAGGACAGATCGGGGATATTGCGAGCACGGTAGGGACACTCGAGAAGCTCTCCAACACAGACGAGGAACTTCTCGCTAAGTATTCCAAGATTTATTTCCTCAACGAGAACTATATGCCGAGGAAGCTCACTGTTATCAGTGAGCAGTATTTGAACAAGGGTGCCACCAACATCGAGATTCACGCTCAAGTCTGGCCCTACTTAGAGAAGTTGCTTAGTGATGCGAATGCCGCAGGCTACAAGTTGCTAGCCGCCTCCGCTTATCGATCCTTCACAACCCAGTCCAGTCTCAAGAGTAGTTATACCGTCACCTACGGCTCAGGAGCCAACAAGTTCAGTGCTGATCAGGGTTACTCGGAGCATCAGCTTGGTACGACTCTAGACTTCACCACGGAGAAGTTGGGTGCCAACTTCTCCGCCTTCGGTTCCGATCCTGCCTACAAGTGGTTACAGGAGAACGCTCACAACTACGGCTTCATTCTCTCGTACCCAGCGGGCAACGCTTATTACAAGTATGAGCCGTGGCACTGGCGCTTCGTAGGGGTGAAGCTTGCCAAGCGCCTCTACGACGACCAGAAGTTCTTCTACGATCTCGACCAGAGGGAGATAGATAAGACTTTGGTCAATCTTTTCGATTAGCAGTATAATTAATCCATGAGACTCAATATTAAGGGGACTAATATGGAATTGACGCCGGCGATCCGTGCTTATGTCGAGAAGAAATTGTCAGTGGTAGAAAAATACTTGGGAGAGAATGTCGATGCTGTGGCACGTGTAGAAGTGGGGAAGATCACTCATCATCATAAGTCAGGAGAAATCTTCAAGGCCGAAGTCCACATCATAGGTGGCGGTGTAGACCAGTACGCCGTCGTCGAGCAAGCCGATCTCTATGCCGCTATCGATATGCTCAAGGATGAGATCGTGCAGAATCTCAATAATGAGAAGGGGAAACGCTTCGTGAGAGCCAGACGTGGAGCCAGGATGATCAAGGAGATGATGAGAGGACTCAACCCCTTCAAGAAAAGGTTCTAAGCGTTCCCACGCAGGAAGTCTGTCCAAAGCATTTCTCTTTTGCCTGCCGGAATTACTCTCACTGGGACAAACTTGCTATCTTCCATCTTGGCATCTTTCACCACCACTCTCACTTCCTCTCCAGTTTTCTTTTTGAAAAAGAGATGGGCACCCGGCCACGTGCTGTAGGCGAGGACCTTGCGATAGTTCTTCTCTGCCTCCTCGTTTAAATCAATTAATCCGTCTTCCTTTTTAATCATTTTGGTATAAGAGGCCTTGGAGTGATCTTGCGGTGTTTCTGTTGTAGGTTCTGATAACACTTTCACCAAGAGTTTTCCTCCTGCTCGGGCGAGTTTTTCTTCCACTATGTTGTAGTGGTCTGGCCAAGGAGAGATTGCTACTTTCTCCTGAGCCAGAATCGGCCCGTGATCCATTTCTTCATCCATTCTGATGATGGTCACACCCGTTTCTCC
>JBBUES010000029.1:1565-8166 GCA_038056785.1 Patescibacteria group bacterium
CTGGTTTTGGATAGGCGAGTGGCCTCGGTATCGGGGTAGGAGGGACGGATGGACGTTCAAGCATCCAAGTTTGGGTAAATCTAGGATCTTCTTGGGAATAATTTTCCCAAACGACGCGACGATTATGAGATCAGCCTCTGGCAGCTCAGGCAAGGGCCCCTTGGCTGAAGTGATATTTAAAATCGGAGAGTGCCCCGCCTTCTCTAATTCGTCCAAGACAAAGGTGGAGAAGCGGGAAGAGCCGAGGAAGATGATCTTAGGATTTTTGTGATTCATGGTGATCTGGTGGAAGGTCTCGGACGTTCTCGGCCTTGTCTGTGAAGAGGATGCCATTGAGATGGTCTATCTCGTGTTGGAAGATCTGGGCGAGGAGGCCAGAGGCACCGTAGACGAGGCGTGCTCCTCTCTCGTCGTAGGCATTGATGGTGATCTTCTCGTGTCTTAGAACTTGCCCATAAAGGTAACGCAGAGAGAGGCAGCCTTCTTCCATTTTCTTCTTCTTTCTCGAAACTTTGACAATTTCTGGATTGATGAAGACTAGGTCTTCCAAGGTCTCTTTGCCCGCACTCTTCTTCTTGGCTATAGCGAGGACTGCTGCATTGACCACAAAGATTCTCAACCCCGCTCCAATCTGAGGAGCAGCGATAGCTACACCATCCTCTTCACCATGGAGAGCTTTTTTCATATCCTTAATAATTGCAGTAATTTTCTTGGAGCTGATTTCCTCCACTTTCACAGCGCTAGCCACCTCTCTCAGAACGAGAGAGTCTTTGGAGACGAAAAGATTTTTTACTTTGGTTTTCATTTAAAGGATACTTTCAGGGTCCACTTTAATACTAAACTCGGGTCCGAGCAAAGAGAGCGTCCGTATGAGCTCCTCATCCGGCCACCCCTCCTTAGAGATACGCAGGATGAGGGCATTGTTGAGAAGATCTGGATTATAGCGGTCAAGCTCTTCCTTTAGCTTCAGTATCCCAGCACTTACGCCCTGGTGTGCCGCACTAACTTTGATAAAGATTGAAAATGGGGGATAGAGCAGCAGTTTCCTCTCCTCTATCTCACTCTGGTAGAAATCAATAATGTTGCCTTGAGAGGCCCAGGCGAGAATTTGTTTGCCGATGTTTCGGGTCTGGATGAGAGACTCAGTCTTGGTCAGCTCTCTTAAACGAGAGACTAGATAGAAGATACGCTCATGAATCCCGAAGTCGGGGATAGAGAAGAGAGCGTCTGCAGAGACAAGCGCACTGTAAGGCACTGATTCCAAGTGGAAGAAGGCCAGCTCAGTCCCGACCAAGATGCCGCCTTCGGTATTGAATCTTTGAGCAATGCTGCGGGCACTCGCGTCGTTCGGAGCATGATCCTTATCTAAGACTTGAACCTTGTACTTGGGAAAGAGAGCGTGGGCTTGGCGAGCGATCTCGACCGTGCCGATTCCGAGTGGAACCAGCTTCCAGCTACCACAGTAACCACAGGTGGTGGTGCTGTCCCGGCGTTCACGGCAGGCATGGCAGATGTAAACAGTGGCTTCTCCATGCTGATGGAGCACCACAGGTGCTCCACAGTTGGTGCAAGGTAGGACGAAACCGCAATCACCGCAGACAGTGGTGGGAGCCAGACCCTTCCTCGCTCCAAACAAGAAAACCTTGCCAGTTTCTGTAAGTGCTTTTTCCATAAAAGCTTTTAACTCCGGAGAAAAGATTTCAAATCTCCCCGCTTCATTCTGGGGGGCCTTGGCATCGACTAGGGTGGCTGGTGCGGTGGGGAGACGCCAACGGATAAGAGAGTTTTCGCCGAACTCACCATTCTTTTCCCGCCACAAAATTTCGAGTGAGAGGACCGAGTCTCCGAGCACCAGTTGCCGGTCGGTAGCTTGGCACAAGTTTTCTACCAAGACTCTTAGATGAATGTATGGTCGAGCGAGAGTGCGGTAGGCTCGAGAGTTTTCTCTGTCCAAGATAATAGTGTCAATGTCGCTTCGTGGGAAAAGTAGTCCGGCCGAGGTGCTGATAAAAAGTACTGGATGAGGTTCAGTGAGTGCTTTAAGCCAGTTGGCTCGCATCCCTTTTTTCTTACCAGAGAGTGAGAAGGTGAAGACAAAATCGTTGATCCCCTTGGACAACTCCGCCCTCACTCGCTCAATCTCCAGATGAGTGGGCACCACCACCATGCACGAGGCGCCTCGGGCGAAGGATTGTCGCACCAAAGCTCGATACTGACCGAAGCGCTCCTCGCTCTCCATTTGGAGAAGTAAAGTTTCTTTCGAGTGTTCCACTCCCTTTCTCTTCTTGCGCGTTGTTAACTTGAGGAATGTCTCAGGTTCGTCACTGATCATCTTCGGTAACGTAGATGAGAGAAGGACGCCGACAGAAGTAGCGTAGTGGTGAGCAGTCTTTTGTAAAGCCTCCAGAGTTTGAGGAGTGATGCCTACTTCGAGAATGTCTGATTTGAGAATTTTCCTAAGGAGAAAACCAGCTCGACGAATCTCTGTCTTGGCACCTCTTACATCTCGTGAAGAGAGCACAAGGCCAAGCGCCTCACCTCGGCGTAGGGGCACCCTTACCATCATGCCAGGAGCCAGTTTTTGGGCGGAGAAGTAGGAAAGGGAGGTGGGTGCGGGGCCCTTGGTCACAGGGGCGACCTCGACCAAATAGCTCTTTGTTCCCACTTTTCCTTTCATCATGCCGTTATAGTATCATGTGGCGTAAATGGCCAAGAAACTCGGTATTGATCTCGGCACTACCAATATTCTCGTCTTCGTTCCGGGGAAGGGAATTGTTTTAAACGAGCCTTCGGTGGTAGCGGTCTCTAGTGACAACAAGATTCTCGCTATCGGCGCCGAAGCCAAGACCATGATCGGCAGAACGCCAGAGGATATTATCGCGTATCGCCCGATGAAGGATGGCGTGATCGCAGACTATCGTGTGACCGAGGCCATGCTCCGTTACTACATCGACAAGACTCTAGGCAAGTGGAATATCTGGAAACCAGATGTGCTCATCTCGGTACCAGCCGGCGTCACTTCGACCGAGCGCCGTGCGGTGGTCGAAGCGGCGGTGAAGGCGGGGGCCAGAAACGCTTATGTGGTTAAGGAGCCGATCTTGGCAGCCATCGGCGCCGGTATCCCGATCCAAGAAGCGGTTGGGCACATGATTGTCGACATTGGGGGCGGTACTACGGACGTGGCCGTGATTTCTCTCGGCGGTATCGTGGCTTCCACTTCGGTCAAGGTTGCAGGCAACAAGTTGGATGCGGCTATTGCCGATTATGTGAAGAAGAATTTCAACCTAGTCATCGGCGACAAGATGGCAGAGGATATCAAGATCCAGATCGGCTCAGCTATTCCAATGGATGAGGAGCTCACTATGAGTGTAAGAGGTCGTGATTTTGTACTGGGCCTGCCACGTACTATAGAACTGAAGACCAATGAAGTGGTGAAGGCTATTTCCAAAGAATTGCGTGAGATGGTCAAGGCGGTCAAGGAAGTCTTGCAAGAGACTCCACCAGAACTTTCCTCGGATATCATCGACAAGGGAATTATTATGACTGGGGGCTCTTCCCAACTCCGCAATTTCCCAGAACTCATGTTGCGCAGAACTGGGGTGAAGGCCGTGCTTGCCAAGGATGCCTACTTCTGTGTGGCCAAGGGTACTGGTGTGGCACTGGAGCATCTGGATACTTACAAGAAGTCTATTATAGCTAAGCGTTAAGCCATATTTTCAGTACTCAAAGAAAGTGCTTGACTTTATATACTAGGTGTGCTAACATGTATATATGGAGGTTGATGTGCGGACAAGCTTCACAAGCTATCGGGGTCCGTAACACACAGGCCCCTTTGATGACAGGACAGTACAGTTTTTGTGTTCACACCAAGGGGCCCTTGCGCACTTCGCGCTCGGGCCCCTCTTCGTTTTATTAAATAAAATGCTAATGTAGTTTTGAATGAATAAGCCGATTAAATTTGAAATAGAAAAAGAGATTCCTAACGCTCTTGGGCGGGCGGGGGTGATCGAGACCAAGCATGGCAAGGTGGAGACACCGGCCTTTGTTAGTGTGGGCACCAAGGCTTCGGTCAAGGCTCTTACTCCGGAGCAAATTCTGGAAACTGGAGCGCAGGTGGTGCTGGCCAACACTTACCACCTTTATCTAGAGCCTGGGGATGATCGAGTGAAGAAGTTCGGCGGACTGCAGAAGTTTATGAACTGGTATGGTCCCACCATGACTGACTCTGGAGGGTTCCAAGTTTTCTCTCTTGGTGCTGCTTATGGCAAAGAGATCTCTAAGGTAGTTTCTATTACCGATCCCTCCCAACTGCTTGCCGAGCGTTCCACTGATGGAGAAGTGCCACGTCTTGCCAATATCGGCCAAGATGGAGTTTCCTTCCGCTCTCACCATGATGGCACTCTGCACTACATCACCCCCGAGAAGAGTATCGACATCCAACACAACTTGGGAGCCGACATGATCTTCGCTTTCGACGAATGTACTTCTCCTACCGAGACTCTCCGTTATCAGGAAGAAGCGCTTGAGAGGACACATAGATGGGCACAGAGATCGCTCGATTATCACAAGTCTAAACCGAACAGCGAGACTCAAGCTCTCTTTGGCATAGTCCAAGGCGGGCGTGATGAAGCTTTGAGAAAGCGCTCGGCAGAATTTATCGGCAGTTTGAACTTCGACGGCTTCGGTATCGGGGGATCCTTCGCCAAGGAAGATATGCAAACTGCGGTGAAGTGGGTGAACGAAATTTTACCCAAGGACAAGCCTAGACACCTTCTCGGCATTGGCGAACCAGAAGATTTGTTTATGGGAGTCGAGAACGGCGTCGACCTCTTCGACTGTGTCGCTCCTACGAGGAATGGCAGGGGAGGGACGCTCTATACTTCGAGAGGGAAGATTAATATCAGGAACGCCCCCTTCCGAGATGACGAAGGCCCGGTGGATGCCGAGTGTGGTTGCTCGGTTTGTCAGAATTATTCCCGTGCCTACTTGTGTCACCTCTACCGCTCACACGAAATGTTGGGTGGCACTCTCGGTTCCATCCACAATCTCTATTTCATTATTAACTTGGTGAAGCAGATGCGAGAGCATATTCTCAGCGGAGATTTCCCCAACTTTAAAAAAGAGTTCCTTGCCAAATATACGGGGCAGGAGTAACATATTTTTCGTGACCTACTTTTGCGTGATTAACCTCATTAAGTCCCTCACCCTTCGAAGGGGGCTTGTTGGTGTCCGTTAGAGTCATCTAGAGATGAGACCACAAACAAGCCTCCGAATCTCGGAGGCTTGTTCTGTTCTTGTCTCGGTCCGCCGAAGCTTTATGCGAAGGCGACTCAGTGTTCCAGGTTCACACCTCGTTCTTTCAAGGAGAAGTCAATGGCTGATTCGAAAGTTTCGTTACCAGTTACTGAAAAGACTTCGGATGCACCGCACGATTGCAGTGCGCCGAAGCGACCTCCCATCGAGTTGCCAGGTGGTGAAGAATGGGGGCTTGGTTGTGGAGAACGACCCGAGACCTTCGACGCGCGGGCATTGCGGGATCGCAATCGTCTCAGCGGAGGTCACAACGTAGCGTAGAGTTCTCAGGCGGCCTTTCGAGGCCGCCTGCTCTTTTGTAAATAAAACACCAGCTCATTGAGCTGGGTGTCGGGCCGGGCCGTGTTTCCTCAAACACGGCCCGGCAAATGTCTTGCGTTTGTCCTTGATTAAGGACCTTTGGCCATATAGGCATCCCTTTCTTTGGGTTAGGACCTTGGTCCAGGTCGCCCTTCCCAGTTTTTGCCGCTTGGCCACCACTGGAAGCGTCCACCATTTACAAGGTCTTGCTGTCATTCTCTCTAACGCAACTATATAAGTCAATGTCGGATAACTCGAAATATTGTATAGTACTGAAATTATGGGACTCTTTAAGATCAACAACACCTTCAAGCCAGCCGGAGACCAGCCTAAGGCTATCAAGGGCTTGGTCGAAGGTGTGAAGCAAGGTCTGCAACACCAGACTCTCTTGGGTGTGACCGGTTCCGGCAAGACCTTCACCGCGGCCAATGTCATCGCCCAGATTGGTAAGCCCACTCTGGTCATCGCTCACAATAAGACTTTAGCTGCCCAGCTGGCGCAGGAGTATCGGGAGTTCTTTCCTAATAATGCGGTGCACTACTTCGTCTCTTATTACGATTTCTATCAGCCTGAAGCTTACTTGCCAGTTACAGACACCTATATCGAGAAGGAGGCGATGATTAACGAGGAGATTGAGCGTCTCCGCCACGCCTCGACCCAAGCTCTGCTTACCCGCAAGGACGTGATCATCGTGGCTTCGGTTTCTTGCATCTATGGTTTGGGAGACCCTATCGAATACGAGAAGGTCAATTTGAAAATTAGTTTGGGAGAGAGGCGCTCTCGCACGGATCTGATCCATGATCTCATCGATATTCACTATTCACGCACCAATGCTGATATTAAGCCTGGGCAGTTTAGAGCACTGGGAAATGTGATCGAGATCATGCCGATCTCGGAGAGGATTATTTATCGAATAGAACTTGAAGCAGGGGAGGTGGCGGTGATTAAAAGGATTGATGCTGTCTCACGAGCCATTATCAATGAGGTA
>JBBUES010000030.1:0-5174 GCA_038056785.1 Patescibacteria group bacterium
CATAGGATTTTCCTATGTAATATACGTTACTTACTGCCTATAGGCACAATGTAACGTATATGGATTTAGAGCAATTAGGCTAATTAGAAATTATCTTCCGTCATCTCCCCTGCCTTGATTTCTATAGGATCGGCTTTGCGAAGCCTCTTAGCTTCTTTGGCAGAAACAATTTCGGTATGAGCTGAATAATCTAAATCATAGATAATATCTAAAATTAACTCTGAATCAGTGAACCACCCTGTGCCATATTTTGATAAATCAAATGGTTTAGAAAAGCCTCTTAGAGTCTTACTGCCATTCGGTAGAAAGTACTCATGGAAGTAAGACATGGCGAGCTCTCGTACGCTTGCATAGACCGGCTCGCGATAACGCAAAACAGCATGGTTGGTTTTGGAAAGAGCACCCCACTTGTTACCCTCTTTAAACAACGCCACTACGTGATCGAAATCCGGCTGGGCTACTTGGAGATCGAGTAAGAGTGGCTTGTGGCCATGCGCCCACAGTGCAGCGGCAGCTAGGATCGCTCCTCCAGCGCAGTCTATCTTCCCTGCCCTGAGAGTCCCCTGTACCGAGCGGTCTATCTCATCGCCAGGGGCGAAGTCGAAGGGCAGGGTGTTCAAAAAGTCCTGGATCCTCTTGGGAGTATTGAGCCTCTTGAGTACTTGCCATTCTGTGTGTTGTAACCCTAAATTCAGAGGAGTTATCCTTTGTGTCATCTTGGATACCATTCTACAATGAAATTCCAGGAGCACACCCATGAACAATTCAGAGCTTAACGACAAGGAGCTCGATCAGGAAATCGATTCGGCAAGAGTAAGAATCGACAGAGAAATGAGAGAATTGCGAGATCTCGTGAAGCTAAGAGAGGATCGCAAACTCAAAAAGCAATCTCTCCCGAAAACGCTGACAGCCTAGCTGTCAGCGTTTTAAACTATTTATTCGATGAATGTCAGAGCCTTGCCCTTCATATCTCCACGACCAGTGCGGCCGATACGGTGCACGTAGTCATCGTAGGTAGCAGGCAGGTCGAAGTTGATCACGTGAGTAACACCGGAGATGTCGAGGCCACGGGCCGCTACGTCGGTAGCTGTGAGGACCTGAGCGCGGTCGTTCTTGAAGGTATCAAGAGCTCGCTGTCTCTGACCTTGGTTCTTGTTGCCGTGGATAGACTCGGCCTTGATACCCTTCTTCACAAGTTCAGTTGCTAGCTTCTCGACACCATGCTTGGTACGGCCGAAGACGAGAACCTTGCTGAACTCAGGATCTTTGAGGAGATTCTCTAGGGTTTCGAACTTGCTCTTCCCTGCAGTGATACGGATCACGTCCTGGTGCACGTTCTTGGACGTATCCTGAGTTTTGACAGAAATACGGGCTGGGTTCCTGAGGAATTCTCCAATGAGGCGCTCAATCTCTGGCGAGAGAGTTGCTGAGAAGAAGAGCGTATGACGATCCTTGGCGAGGAGCTCCATCATGTAGCGAATATCCCGGATGAATCCCATGTCGAGCATGCGATCAGCTTCGTCGAGAACCACGGTCGCAAAGCCAGCGAGGTTGAGTCGCTTCCTCTCAATAAGATCCTTCAGCCTGCCTGGGGTACCAATGACGAAGTGATGACGGTGACCAAGTTCACTGATCTGCTTACCAATACTGGCGCCTCCGATACAAAGTACGGAGAAGAGGTTGGAGTTCTTGGCGAAGGCACGCAACTCGTCGTCAATCTGGTCTGCGAGCTCACGAGTAGGCACGACGATAAGCGCCTTCTTGGTAGGGTCCTGCAAGATCTTGTCGATAATAGGGATAAGGAAGGCAGCGGTCTTGCCTGTGCCAGTGTTCGCTATACCGACAATGTCCTCTCCACGCAAGAGATGCGGAATAGCCCGGTCCTGGATAGGAGTCGGGTTCACATAACCCTTAGCCTCAATGTTCTCTTTGAGGAGAGGGGCAAGGTGGAAATCGGCGAAGGAATGTTCGGGGACAAACTTCTCCACTTCCTCAGTGATGACCGCCTTGTTGATAAACTTGGCTACGTCGATATAAACTCCTGTGTTGAAGTTACGACCTCGCTGACCACCGCTAAATTTCCGAGGGGCACTGAAGTTACGAGGACCTCTCTGAGGACCACGGGAACTTCCATAAGTTCTGGGCATAATTAATGAAAACCAATCTCAAGTTAAATAAAGGAGTACTGATTTACTTCTCTATTATATACCAACACACTTATTTTGTCAAATCACTCAACTAGAAAGGGCCCAGCACACTGTGCTGGGCCCTTCTGAAACTTGCGGCGAGAGCTAGCTCTCGCCCTGAACCGTCCGAATGAACCGGCCGATGGGCACGAGACCGACGTAAGTGCTGCTGCCGACGCTGATCGCTGGCAACTTGTGCCCGCCCTTCAACTGCTCGGCGATGTTGATGCCGGCTGCTCGCAGGGCGGCCCGTGCGGCGGAGTCTGCCTTGCCGTTGTTCTTCGAAGTGAGGAAAACCACTGACTGGTTCATACTGTGCCCTCTAAGGTTCATCTTGCCGCTCGACGACTCGAGCGGGACCGCTATTTACAATGGCACAGTAGCGATAGGACGTCAACTAAGCGATGTTCTGGGGGAGCCAGTCGATCATGCGCTTCCTGTGTTGGTCGAGGGACCAGAGACCGCTATTTTTAAAAAGGGAGAGATGCTCGTTCTTGAACTTCTGGAGAATCTCAAGGGAGACATGAGGATAACCCTTGGGCATATGCCTGTTGTAGGTCTCGAGGAACTCGGGCATGGTCAACATTACCTCATTGAGCATGACCTGTCCTGGAACTTTTTTCATCCTTATATTAAATCACACTTGGACCAAAAATTCAAGTTACGGCTTCTTCTTGAAGATCACGGAACCAGAATCGAACTTGAGCATGAGGACTAGATCGCCTGTTGGGGTGAAGGTGTATTGATTGGAGTCAGTCACCATCTTGGAGAATTCAGCTTCTTGAGAGCCCTCGCAGAACATGAGGGTGGACATGAAGGGACCAAAGGAGAGCTTGTTGCCAGTGCCTGCGGTGTAGGAACCTCCGAAGCCGTTACAATCTGTCTTCCCTTCCAACTTCCCTTCAGCACTGTTGAACCAGATGCTATACATTCCCGGCTTACTTGGACGTACGACCTTGCCATCGCTCATCCGAGTCTCCACCCAAACCCAAGTCGGTCCGGCGAAAACATAAAGGCCATCCTCTACAACAGACTCTGCAGAATCATCTTCTCCTGTCTCAAGAGTGAAGGTCTCTCCGCTAAAGAGCACCTCAGTGCCCTTGGACAAAGTAATGCCCTCGCCCTTGTTCCAGAGTTCCAAACCCTCCTCAGTATTGAGATAGCGAGCACCAGAGGCAGAGACTGCCTGTGTGAAGACCAGATCCTCGTAGCCAGCTCCGTCGAGTATCGCCTCACGACTTTCTCTATCGAAGGAGACCAAGATAGACTCCCCCGCCGAGTTTTCAAACTCAGCGACTATGACATCTCTATCTCCCTGATTCGCTAGCAGCCAAGCTGCTAGGATTACGAGAAGTACACCCAGAGCTACGGCGGCCAATTTGTAGTTTTTATCCATCTATCAATTATAGCAAAGACCTCGTATTGCTGCAGGGCAGGTGCCCTGAGCAACACGAGGTCATTTGATCAGCTTCAAATGCGAGACCCTCCTCACTTGTCGCACTGAGGGGAACTCTTCTGGCAGATCGGTAGCATCTATTTCTGCTATCAACCTTCCGAGCAGTTCAGCGGCCTCTTTTTCTCTGCCGAATGGGTAAACCAACTTAACCGTATGCCCAGCCAGCTTACGAGCCACCTTCTTGGTGGATAAAAGAGGATTGAGCACGAGATCGTGAGTTTCCCTGTCGTCATCCCAGATGTGCCCATGCTGAGTCTGAGGGCACCCGTTCAGCACATTATTGTTGCGACATTTGGCAAAATGCATCTGACCTCCTTCCTACCTTTAACTCTACACTATTACCTAGCTATGTCTAAAATCTGTTCTAATACATACTTGACTCGGGTATAAATGAGTTATAGATTTGGGATAGAACAAGGCCCTGAGGAGCCGCAAGGTATGGAGAAAAAAGGCAGAGTCAAAATTTGGGACCGCGGATTCCATCATCGTCGGACTGAAGGCACGAGCCAGCAAAGCAGAAGGGAGAAGGTATTCGCTGAGGAGTGGAAGGATGAGGCCCCGCAAATCGTAGATGGCATTCTCACTCCTCCGCATCGGAAGGGAAATCCATTCGAGTTGCACAAATGGGGCAACCCTGCTACGAAGATCACCCGCAGAGACCGGGCGGTCATTGCCACCCTCATGCAGTGGCTGGGTTCCAACGTCGGTTACTCCTTCCTTGTCACCGCACTCAAGAAGTGCGGATACGAGGTCATCGAAAGAGAGAGTCTCCAGAAGATGCGGGATGAACTCCACACTCTCAAGCAAAAAGCTCCCAAGTAACCCCGCCGCCGGCCAACAGCCGGCGGCAGTCTCTTTTATGCTAGATTAAACTCATGGAATCACACTCCAAGACAATATGGGATGTCATCGTCATAGGCGGAGGGCCGGCTGGCATGATGGCCGCTGGGCGCGCTGCCGAGCGTGGCAAACGAGTACTTCTCCTTGAGAAGAATACTGGTCTTGGCAAGAAACTCCTCATCACCGGAGGAGGTCGCTGTAATGTGACGAATGCTGAACCAGATGTACGAAAGCTTTTAGCTAAATTTAAAGAAAGCGATCAATTCCTCTTCTCCGCCTTCTCTCAGTTCGGCGTGTCTGAGGCCATCAACTTCTTCCATGAGAGGAAGATGGAGACCAAGGTGGAAGCGGAGCAGAGAGTCTTCCCACTCTCCAACAAATCCCAGTCCGTCTGGAATGTCTTGGTCGAATATATTCAGAAACACAAGGTAGAAATACTTTCTAAATCCCCTGTCGCCAAACTCTTGGTCGAAGGTGGCAAGGTGTCTGGCATAATTTTGAAAAATGCAGATGTGCTGCGAGCTCACTCAGTCATCCTCGCCACTGGCGGCATCTCTCATCCTGAGACGGGCTCAACTGGTGACGGCTTCAAATGGCTGCAAGAAATTGGACACAAGGTTATCGAACCGAGAGCATCGCTTGTACCTATTGCAATCAAAGATAAGTGGGTAGCAAGAGTAGCAGGCCTCACC
>JBBUES010000031.1:0-2879 GCA_038056785.1 Patescibacteria group bacterium
CCTTTCTCCGTTATCGCAATCGTATGTTCGAAGTGGGCGCTGCGGGAACCATCTCTGGTCACTATGGTGTAGCCGTCAGATGTACCTTTGATAGCGCCCTTGCCGACGTTCAACATGGGCTCTATGGCGAGGACCATTCCTGGCACCAGCTTTATACCCTTGCCCTTCTCACCAGTGTTGGGCACGAGAGGCTCCTCATGGACCTTGTAGCCCACACCATGCCCCACCAAGTCTTCGGCGAGAGAGAAGGGAGTCTCCCGAGCGACTAAGTTGATAGCGTAGCCAATGTCCCCGATAGTGTTGCCGGGCTTGGCCGCTTCGATCCCCTTCTCAAGAGCGAGCTTAGTGTATTTCAAAAGTTTACTGTCCTCGTCAGTGATCGCTCCGGCACCCACGGTGATAGCTGAGTCGGTGATGAGGCCTTTGTGAATAAGTCCTAGGTCAATAGAAACTATATCTCCTTCCTTGATAATCCTCTCCTTCTCGTTGGGAATGCCGTGGACGATCTCTTCGTTGATCGAGAGGCAGAGAGCCGCTGGGAAGGCCCTCCTCGCGCCTTGGGGCTTGTAGCCCAGGAAAGCGGGCTTATCGCCGCCTTCCCTGATAAGCCTTAGAGCCTCTTCCTCGAGAATGAGGGTCGAGACCCCTGGCTTCACCATTTCTGCTAGGGCACGCAAAATCTCGGCGTGCCTTCGACCACCTTCTCGCATGATTGCTATTTCTTCCTGAGACTCATACTTCATATAGCATTGAGCTTCTGCATCACCGCCTCCGCCACCACTTCGGGCAAAGGTTCGCCATCAATCTCTATGACCTTACCGACAGAACGGAAAAATTCTATGGCGGGGCGAGTCTCCTTTTCAAAATTTTCCAACCTAATTTTAATACTCTCTGGATTATCATCAGCTCGACCTTCAGTCTCTCCCCTTTTCAAAAGTCTTTTGATAACAGTCTCTGGAGAAACATTTAGATAAATCACCCTATAGTCACTTTCAAGAAATTCATGAACTTCGTGAAATAATTTAGCCTCTGGTTCTTTGCGCCCTACCCCTTCAAAGATCATGCCTTCCCCGTCTTTCTTGGTGAAGAGCGCTTCTTGGAAAAGGAAAGAAGCGAACCAAAAAGGCGTGAGTCCTCCGCTCTCTGAGACTTCTTTAATCTTCTTGCCAAGTTTGTGATCTGCCTTAGCAGTCTCTCGCACTCTGTTACCAGTAGAAAAAACAGGCAAAGAAAGCTTCTCTGAGAGAAGAGCTGACTGAACCCCTTTGCCAGAGCCTGGACGCCCCATAAAGATGAAAGTGTTTATCATGGGGCTACTCTAGCACAAAATTAATGACTGTATTCGTAGGCAGCCACGATATCTGCGTGAACCTTCTCAATCGACTGCTCCCCATCCACTTCGACGAACTTATAGAAAGGATCGCTCTTGAAGTAGTTGAGGGCTGGGATGACATCCTTGTCGAACCAATCAAGGCGCTTGTCGATCTTCTCTATTGTCAGGTCGTCTGAACGGCCACGCTTGAGGAGTTTCTCCTCAGACCACAGACGAGAGACATTGATATGGATCACTACCGGAGTTTCCCGCTTGTAGAAGCGCAGAGCGGTGGTGAGGATCTCGGCTTCAGCTCGAGCGCGTGGGGCGCCGTCGAAGATCAGGTGCATCCCCTCAGTGAGCTCTTCGATCAAGACCTTGCTCCACATCCAGCAGGCCAAGAAGTTGGGCTGTCTCTCCCCTTTTTCGTTGATGACTTTAGAAAGAGTGGATGAGAAAGTCCCCTCACGAATAAACTCACGGAAATATTGACCAGTCTCTACGTAGAGAATGGGTTGCTTCTGCTTATCTATACGGTCAAGCCTGTTACGGAAAAGGGCCGCCTGCGTACCCTTGCCACAACCAGAGCGTCCAATGAGAATAATAGTTTGAGGAACCACGCTCTACATTATAAAGCAGTTTTAGTATTCGCGGGCAGAAACTTGGGCATCCACCTTCTTCACGAGATCAATCACCACTGAGACGACGATGAGGAGAGCGGTGCCACCGATAGCGAGAGACTGGATACCAGTAACCGAGCGGAGGATGAGAGGCAAGACTGCAATAGCGCCGAGGAAGAGGGCGCCCACGAGAGTGAGACGAGTGAGCACACGAGAGATGTGGTCGGCAGTGGAGACTCCTGGGCGCACGCCAGGGATGAAGGCGCCGTTCTTCTGGAGGTTGGTCGAGACGGAATCAGGATCGAAGGTCACAGCAGTGTAGAAGTAGGTAAAGAGCACCACCAGCACAAAGTAAGCTGAAGTATAGAAAGTATTGTTTGCAAGCAGGTTGATCATGAAGCCAGAAATGTTTGAAACAATCTCAATAGTAGACTGCGCCAAGAACTGGAAGATCATCCTAGGGAACAAGAGGATAGACATAGCGAAGATGATCGGGATCACTCCAGCTTGATTGATACGTAGAGGGAGATAGGTAGACATGCCCCCAGCAGTACGACCACCTCGCACCTGTCTAGCATAAGTGATAGGAATAGGACGCTCGGCCTCAGTGACCACGACCACACCCCAAGTCACCAAGAGAGCTACTACTAGGCCAAGGACGTAGACAGGGAGCTGGGAAGGATCGTAGGTGAAGATGAGCTGACCTAGGTCTGCAGGCAAGCGGCTGACGATGCCGGCGAAGATGATGAGCGAGACTCCGTTACCAATACCGAACTCAGTGATCAGCTCACCAATCCACATGAGAAGCATCGAACCAGCGAGGATAATCAGGATATCGATAGCGAGAGTGCATGCAGAGAGTGCTGGAAGCACACCCTGACCCTGAAGGACCTTGATGAAGGCGTAACCTTGGATAATACCTAGAGGGACGGTGAGAAGACGAGAGA
>JBBUES010000032.1:0-4878 GCA_038056785.1 Patescibacteria group bacterium
TGACGTGTCAGTGGAGATTCTATTATAACAAACTTCAGAGCTAAGCTGAGAGGTGACTGGCCTCCAAACCAGAATTAATAGCTTGGACTAGGTCTTTTTTCTCCAGATTAAGATCTTCTTCTCTAAGATACCCCAAGTGAAAGAGTATTTGGGCCACAAACTGCTCCTCACTGCCCTGCCTTAATCCTATCTGAACCGCATCAAAAAGTTCTGCATGATGAGCCTCCCCCTGCACCAACTTATCGAGGAGAGCGAGGGGACGAAGAATCTCCGGCTTCGCTACCACTCTCTCAATCAGCTCTACTGAGGTGATTCTCCAATACTCCTTACCTCTTACCAAGGAAACCGAGGCAAGCGTGATGGGCTCAAGCAGGCCACGAAGCTTGGAACTCTCCTTCCTCACCCCTAAAGCTGTGGCTCGGATCAGCCCCAGGTCACGTGTGAGGATAGAGTAAACCCGATCCGCTTCCCGCAACGGCCTTTCAGAAAGAATCAATCCTCTGGTGGTGTAAATGTGATACGACACTAGAATTCTATGCTGGTTGCCTTCTTAATTTCTGCTGCGTGTTTGATGAAGAACTCTTTCTCCCCTTCAGGCACGGGGTACTTCGCCACTTCTCCCGGTTTCAAGTTCTGTTCCTTCCTCCACTCCTGTACCAAGCGCATCGCATCTCGCACCCTCCCTTCTTCGAGCAGCTCTGAGGTCAGGTTGGTATCTAGAGCCACCTCCTCTTCTATTTTTGTATTAACGACCACCTCCTTCACATTCAATTCATCTTTGATGATCTCGAGGTACTCTGCTGGCAATTCAGATTTGATCTCAAGCTTGGCGAGTGGTTGGCGCACTTTGATATTGACCTTAGAGCGAGCTTCGAGAGCAATAGAGACAATTCTTCTTGTTTCCTGCATATTCTTCAATATTTTTTCCTCAGGGAGAAGCGCGCCACCACTTGGCCAATTCTCCAGATGAACACTCAACGGATCTCTTTCGATCCGAAGCCTCTGATAGAGATCTTCAGCGACGAAAGGTGCAAACGGAGCGATAAGCTTGGAAAGCTCTCTCAATACAAAGTAAAGAGTTTGCTTAGCTTCCTTGTCCCCTTCTTTGATACGATCACGGGAGCGTCGTAAGTACCAAGTCGACAACTCTTCTACAAACTCTCTGTAAGCTCGAACTGGTTCAAGAAGTTTATAGGCATCCATTTTCTCAGCCATTACAGACTCCAACTCAGCAAGACGCACCAATATCCAACGGTCGAGGACATGATCCCCTTTTGGCTCTTCACTAGATTCCAAACTCTTGTCTCTGAAAAGTTCGTAGAAAGAGTAGACATTATCAAGCAGGTTGAAGACTCTTTTCTGAATCTCATCCACACTACGTTCATCGAAATTCTTCGACTCTCCCGGCTGATTAACTGAGTACATCCAGAGACGCAGAGTGTCGACTCCATACTTATCAATCATCTCCCATGGATTGACGATGTTGCCTATAGACTTACTCATCTTCTTGCCATCCTTGTCCAGAATGTGCCCGAGGCAAATCACGTTTTTAAACGAGCTCCCCTTCTCCATCAATATCCCTATAGCATGGAGAGTGTAGAACCAACCTCGAGTCTGGTCGATCGCTTCTGAGATAAAGTCGGCTGGGTACAGAACATTCTTTGGGTCCTGAGCAAAAGGCATGGCTCCAGAGTCAAACCAAACATCCATCACCTCCTTAGTTCGATAATATTCCTCTCCATCTTTCTCAAGCACGACTTCATCTATATAAGGGCGGTGGAGATCCAACTCAAAGTTGTCATTGTGAGGCAATGGGACGAAATCAAACTTGAGTGTGCCCCCCATTTCGAAACTAGGATTAGGAGTCTTGATAATTTCCCAAGAGCGTTTCAAGTCTGCACCTTCGTTGATTGCAACCACGGCCTCAAGGCCCATACCGTGCGTAGCGACAACTATTGTTTCATTTTTATGCCTTGCATCAATGTCATAAAGGAATTTGCCGAAACGCTTTTTCGCATCGTTATAGCTTTCTCCTCCTGGAATAAGCGTGTTATATGTAGGGATATGCTTATCCTCATATTCAAGAAATTCTTTAAAGGGTTTGCCGTCAAAATCACCGAAGTTTAATTCCCTGAGCCGATCATCTTCCTTGATCTTCGCTTTACCCAATCCAAGCTTTTCAGCAATAATCTCCGCAGTTTCCTTCGCACGCATAAACGGCGAGGTGTATATGGCATCCACCTTACCCATACTCGAGGCCACCTTCTCGATCTGTTGCTCCCCCTTTTCTGTCAGATGGTACACCTTCTCTTGATCACTATTACATATCCACTCAACGTTATGTTCTGACTCACCGTGGCGCACAAATATAAACTTATTACCGTTATTCTTGCTGTATTTCTTTAGAGTTTCTATTGAATCTACAACAATTCTCTTAGACCCATCCTGATTAGACCAGATAGGCATAGGAGTACCCCAATAGCGTTCGCGAGAAATTGCCCAATCCTTGATCTCTCTCAACCACTCGCCGAACCTTCCCTCCTTGATATGCTCTGGCTCCCAGTTTATTTTCTGGTTCTCAGCGACAAGCTCATCTCGCAGTTTAGACATAGCGATATACCACGAGTCACGGGCATAGTAGATGAGTGGAGTCTTACATCTCCAACAATGCGGGTACGAGTGTTCGTACTTCTCTTTTTTAAACAGCAGGCCTCTATGCGCCAAGTCCTTGATGATCTCCACAGTTGTTTCTTCATCCTTCACAAACTTGCCTGCGAGGTAGCCCGCCTCGGGTTTGAAGTGACCTGTATCATCCACGGTGTGATGTTTCGGCAAGCCGAGCTTGTTCCCCAAGACGAAGTCGTCCTGACCATACATAACAGCCGTGTGCACGATACCAGTACCATCGGTAGTGGTGACGAAGTCAGCTGCGTAGACCTTGTAAGCCTTATCCAAGCCTTCACCCTTGTAACTTTCACTGAGAAACGGGTAGAGCGGTTCATATTCCATACCAAGCATTTCCTTGCCTTTATGCTCGGCTACAACCTCATAAGGTTCAGCTAGAACCGAAAGCCTTTCTTTGGCCAGAACATAGATCTCATTGCCCACTTTAGCCTCAACGTAATCTATATCTTCCCCTACCGCCAAAGCTACGTTACCTGGCAGAGTCCAAGGAGTAGTTGTCCAAGCTAGGAAGTATGCGTCGGGAAAGGCTTTGATCTTGAACTTGGCATAAACGGAGAGATCTTTAACATCCTCATAACCCTGAGCCAGCTCGTGGGAAGAAAGTGCGGTGCCACAACGAGGGCACCAAGGCAGAACCTTATAGTCTTTATACAGGAGTCCTCTCTTCTCAACATGGGCGAGGATAGACCAGACAGTAAAGATGTAATCGTTGTTGAAGGTGTAATACGCTTCTTGGAAGTTAACCCAGTAACCAATACGTTCAGTGAACTTCTCCCAATCACTGATATATTCGAAAACACTTTCCTTGCATTCCTTGTTGAATTGCTCAACCCCGTACGCTTCGATTTCCTTTTTCGATTTTAAACCCAACTTTTTCTCAATCTGAAGTTCGACAGGAAGACCGTGAGTATCCCAACCGGCCTTTCTAGGCACGTGGAATCCCTGCATGGTTTTGTATCTAGGAATAGCATCCTTAAAGACTCTTGAAACCAAGTGATGTAGGGCTGGCTTAGCGTTGGCGGTCGGAGGACCTTCATAAAACACGAACTCCCCCTTCGGAGCCTCCTTCTCAAGAGTTTTCTCGAAGATTTTGTTCTCCTGCCAGAATTGCAGAATTTTCTCCTCCTTTAGGGCTCTTTCGCTCTTTTCATTCATATTTAAGGCTATCTTAGCATTTTTAAGCTTTTGCTAATATACTTGTGGTACGGAGGTTCCGATGAGAAAAGCTGGCGAGTCGTAACCACCAACGCGGAACTGGGGTGAGACTGCCCTAGTTCGCAAGAGCGTCAGTCAGTCACCAATTCGGGGGCGATGGAGGTATCGAACCCTCCCGCATGTACACACTGCCTCGATGTTCTCTTGGTGACTTCACCACCGCCGGAAGGCCTGACGCAGAGCTGCTAGATGTTGCTCTGATAAGCCTTCCGGCGTTTCCTTTTATCACATTCTCTCGGGTGCTGGAATTCCTAGGATGGTGAGGCCATTTTTCATGACAGTTTTGAAAGCTTCTACAATTGCGAGGCGATACGCGGACTCTGGTGAATTATCCAAAACTTGTTCGTGAGCATAGAAGTTGTTGAAGGCAGAGGCCAGTTCTGTAAGGTAAGTCACAACATAGTTGGGAGCATATTCTGCTCCAGCCCTCTCCACGATTTCTGGGAATCTGTACAAGAGCCTTTCGATTTCATGCGTCCCTCTGTCTAACACCGAGTGTTTGACATCGGCACCCTTGCCCAACTCGAAGGCTTTGGCGAGGATCGAGCAGGCGCGGGCGTGAGCATACTGCAAGTACACTCCTGAATCCCCCTCGGTCGAAACCGACTTCTCGAAGTCGAAGACGATGTCGTTGCCGATCGCCTGGCGGAGGATCATGTACTTGATAGCGGCAATAGCCACCTGCTCATCGTTCTTCACCTTTTCCTTAACCTCTTCAATCAAATCCTCTGCCAGAATTACATTTCCTGTCCTAGAACTCATCTTGCCTGTCGTAAGACGGAGGGTGCCGTGAGAAATATGCTTAGTCTTCTTGTGCAACTCAGGAGAAACTAATCTAAGGGCCTCAAGTAACACTTTGAAATAATCCTTCTGCTCATTAGCCGTAACTATCACAGAGAGGTCGTAGGGGAACTTTTCTAGCTTCATTCCTGGCAGGCCCAGATCCTTGGCTTCATAGGTTGGGATTCCTTCGCTGTT
>JBBUES010000033.1:0-2954 GCA_038056785.1 Patescibacteria group bacterium
CAGCTAGTCGTCTTGAATTGTCTAAAGAAATTTCGACGCTTGAGAATCTGGGGAAACGCTCTGCCAACACCTTCTCCGCATGGCCACGTGGATAAAGGAGAGTGTTGTTCCTCGGAATGATCCAGAGATAATAACCACTGATGATCTCTCTCATGGCGCTCGATACAGGATCAGCTCCAGTGACGACTGCTCCCTCCACTCTCACCTCAGTGATTCGCAGTTTCTCTAGACGAGAGACCAGCACCAATGCTACAAGAATGATAAATGTCGAAACACTGTAGATAATCCTGCGTTTGCGAGTGGCCTTCTGCTTCTTCTCCAAGTATTCGAAGGAAGAAAGCGTGCCCCCTTTCGAAACAATCTTCATGCTACTTCGCTCTAATCTCTGTTAATCCGTTCATGTAAGGCACAAGCACTTCAGGAATTTTTATAGAGCCATCGGCTTGCTGGTAGTTCTCGATGATAGCGATGAGAGTGCGACCGATAGCGATTGCAGTAGCATCGTTCATATGAACTGGTTCGAGAGAACCGTCTGCTCTCTTCACTCGAGCGTTGAGACGGCGGGACTGGAAGTTGCCAGTGAGATCAGCGCTATGAGTTTCGCGATACTTATTCTGCCCAGGCATCCAGGTTTCAATATCAATCTGACGATAGTCAGGGAAACCCATGTCGCCGGTACAGATAATCACTACCTGATAAGGCAATTTTAAACCTTGAAGAATTTCTTCTTGGATCGAGACGAGGAATTCCTGCTCCTTGAGAGAATCTTCCGGCAAAGTGAAAGACTCCATCTCAAGTTTGTCAAACTGATGTTGACGCAGGATACCACTAGTATCCTTGCCATAAGTGCCAGCCTCTCTTCGGAAAGCTGTTGAGTAACCTGCGAAGCGAATCGGCAGATTCTTCTCCTCTATAACCTTGTCCATATAAATAGGACCGAGGGTATGCTCCGCACTTCCGATAAGCATGAGGTCATCATTGGGGAACATATAATGATCCTCTGGTGTCATGAAGCGGGCCATTCTATTTTGCACCGCAGGCTTTACAAAGACTGGTGGAATCACCGGAGTAAAACCTTTTTCAGTCAGCAGTTTGAATCCATACTGAATTAAAGCAAATTGCATGAGAGCCAGAGGGCCCTTGAGATAGGTGAAGCGGGAGCCCGAGACATTAGCTGCAGTTTCGGTATCGATAATATCGAGAGCCTTACCTATCTCATCATGTTCCTTGGGAGCAAAATCGAATTTGGGAATCTCTCCCCATTGTCTGAGGACTTTGTTGCCACTCTCATCTGGACCGACTGGAGTATCTGGAGAATAAATGTTTGGCACCTTGATCATAAGTGCAACAAACTGCTTATCAATCTCAGCAAAACGCTTTTCAAGATCCTCTAGCTCAACCTTGAGCTGAGTACCTGCGGCATTGTCTCGAGCATTGGCAGCTTCCTTTCTCTTCTGATTAACCAGATCGATCTCAGTGCGGAGAGCCTTCCTCTCCTCAGCTACACGCAAAATCTCATCGACATCGATCTCACGATTGCGGTTCTTCGCCGCTAGTGCGACCAAGTCCTTGTTCTCCTTGATGAATTTGATATCTAACATGGCATAATATTATCACATGATTCGAGCCCTCTCATCTCTGGAATACCCTGAGCTTCTCGCTGAGATTCCCCAGCCTCCCAAGCAGTTGCGTTACGAAGGCACTCTACCTATAGAGGGCAACAAGCTTCTAGCAGTAGTTGGGGCGAGGAAGTACTCGATCTATGGCAAGGAGGTGTGCGAGGCTCTCATTGCCGGCCTCTCTGGATCACCTGTCACCATCGTCTCAGGTCTCGCTCTCGGCATAGACTCTATAGCCCATCGTGCTGCCATCCGCCACGGCCTCCAGACGCTCGCTCTCCCTGGCTCAGGACTCGACCGCTCTGTCATCCACCCGCGCTCGCATGCCGGCCTTGCTACCGAGATAGTAGAAGCAGGAGGAGGCCTCATGTCTGAGTACGACGATACTATGCCAGCTGGAGTCTGGGCCTTCCCTCGCCGGAACCGCATCATGGCCGGCATGTGTCACGCTACGCTAGTCATCGAGGCAGAGAAGAAGTCTGGCACACTCATCACTTCTCGCCTTGCGACAGAATACAATCGTGAGGTCGGTGTAGTGCCCGGGCCTATCTACTCTTCCACCTCCGAGGGCCCACACATGCTCGCTCGCCTTGGAGCCGCTATCATCCGAGACCACAACGACATCCTCGAGCTCTTGGGCCTGCCGCGCAAGGACGAGCCACCGACACTTATGGATATCGAGGAACTCACCGGAGAAGAGAAAATTTTCATCAAACTATTGGAGAAACCCTGCGAGAGGGATGAGTTAGTCAGGAGGAGCAAACTCGAAGTTGGTACC
Source organism: Patescibacteria group bacterium (assembly GCA_038056785.1). GTDB lineage: Bacteria > Patescibacteriota > Minisyncoccia > Phycocordibacterales > Zambryskibacteraceae > UBA5004. The sequence goes on from JBBUES010000033.1 coordinate 2,398, forward strand.
GCGAGTGCCATCCTCTCCCTCCTCGAGATCAAAGGGTTAATAAAAGAAGAAATGGGCGAAGTGCGCAAAACTTTTTGAAACCAAAGTTTGCAAATAAAAAGTTTCCATAGTATTAATTGAGACCAACGATGAAGTTAGTAATTGTCGAGTCTCCATCGAAAGCGAAAACCATCGAGAAATATCTCGGGAAGGATTTCCGTGTCGTCGCTTCTGTCGGCCACGTGCGAGATCTGCCGAAGTCGAACAAAGCAGCGATCGATATCCCCGGTGGCTTCATCCCCCACTACGAAGTCAGTAAGGGGAAGGAGAGAGTGATTGCCGAGATCAAATCTCTGGCGAAGAAAGCTGATGAAATATATCTCGCCTCAGACCCCGACCGCGAAGGAGAAGCTATTGCTTGGCACGTCGTACAAGCCGCAGGCTTGGGAGATGGTGAGCACAAAGCGAACCATGCGCCAGTTAAGAGAATTGTCTTCCACGAAATCACCAAGGAGGCAGTAGAAGAAGCTCTCCAGCATCCAAGAGAAATAGATGAGAATCTCAAAGAGGCTCAAGAA
>JBBUES010000034.1:0-3888 GCA_038056785.1 Patescibacteria group bacterium
TCTAACGGGATGGATACAACCACAGTGTCGAAAGAGTCTGTAAAAACTGCACCAAGACCCAAGAAGTATTTCGGTAGATTCAGAGAACCGCTGACAGACATGCCCAACTTGGTGGTCTCTCAAGTAGACTCCTTTAAGTGGCTTATTGAGAAGGGTCTCAAAGAGGTCTTCGAAGAATTCACCTCTATCAAGGACTTCTCAGAGAAGAAGTTCCAGCTGGACTTCGTCTCCTTCGAACTTGCTGAGGCCAAGATCAATGAGTTTGAGGCCAAGGATCGTAAGCTCTCCTACGAAGCGCCTCTCAAGGTGCGCGTGAAGTTGAAGAACTTGGTGATGAAGACCGAGAAGGAGCAAGAGATCTTTATGGCTGACCTACCACTTATGACCTCCCATGGTACCTTCGTGATCTCTGGCATTGAGCGCGTGATCGTCCCACAGCTTGCCCGCTCGACCGGTGTTTCCTTCACTTCTCAGGAGCTGAAAGGCAAGACCACCTTCGGCGCCAAGATTATCCCTGGTCGTGGCGCTTGGATCGAGATCGAGACCGATGCTGATGGCACGGTTTATGTTCGTATTGATAGGAAGAGGAAGTTCCCTGTGACTACACTTCTTAGAGCCTTCGGTGCTGCTTCAAACGACAAGATCCTCGCTCTCTTCGATGGCCACCCAGAAGCTAAGCACTTCATCGAGAAGACCCTAGCCAAGGACCACACCACTTCCGTAGACGAAGCTTGCATCGAGATTCACCGCCGCCTCCGCGATGGGGACCTAGCTGCTGCTGACAATGCCCGTGAGTTCGTTCAGTCCATTTTCGACAAGGACCGCTATGACCTCTCTCGTGTCGGTCGCTTCCGTTTCAACAATCGTTTCGGCATCAAGGAGACTGCCAAGGAGATCGAGCGTCGCACTCTTTCGAAGGAAGACATGCTTCTCATTCTCAACCACATTTTCCACCTCAACGTGACCCCTGGTTCTACCCCAGACGACATTGACCACCTTGGTTCTCGTCGCGTCCGCTTTGTCGGAGAACTCTTCCAGCAGAAGATCCGTGTCGGTATGGCTCAGATCAAGCGTAATATCCAGAACAGGATGTCTACCATTGATACTGACGTCACTTTGCCGGTCCAGTTCATTTCTCCCAAACCTTTGCAGGCTCGTATCAAGGAATTCTTTACTACCAACCAGCTCTCGCAATTCATGCAGCAGACCAATGCGCTTGAAGAGCTAGAACACTTGCGCACTGTCTCGGCCCTGGGTCCCGGCGGTCTTTCTCGTGCTCGCGCAGGTTACGAAGTCCGTGACGTGCACCCTTCTCACTACGGCCGACTTTGCCCAATCCAGACTCCAGAAGGTCCAAACATTGGTCTGATCCTTCGCCTTGCTTCCTACGCCCGAGTCAACGACTTCGGCATGGTCGAGACTCCTTATGCCAAGGTGGTAAACGGCAAGATTACAGGTGAGATAGAGTACCTCAACGCCCTTGAGGAAGAAGACTTCAACATTGCCCACGCTGCTACTGTGATCGAAGACGACAAGATCATGACAGAGATGGTAGAGGTTCGTTACAAGGGTACTCCGATGACTGTGGAGAGAGAGAACGTTCACTACCTCGATGTCGCTACCAACCAAGCTTTCTCGGTGGTGACTTCCATGATCCCGTTCCTGAACCACGACGATGCCAACCGAGCACTCATGGGTTCAAACATGCAGAAGCAGGCTACCCCCTGCATCGTGCCTGAGGCACCACTAGTCGCGACCGGTATCGAGGAGACCGCTATTCGAGACACTGGCAGAGTGACCTACTCATCTGTTTCCGGTACCGTCTCTGCTGTAGATGCGAAGATGATCAAAGTGAAGGATGAGAAGGGCAAGGAGCACGAGTTTCCTCTAGTAAACTTCGCCATGACCAACGGCTTCACCGCTCATCATCAGAGACCCTCAGTAAACCTAGGAGACAAGGTCAAGAAGGGAACTCTCCTTGCTGACGCCGCTTCCTCGGTCAATGGCCAGATGTCTATCGGTCAGAATGTGCTTGTTGCCTTCATGTCTTGGTCTGGTGCTAACTACGAAGATGCCATCATCATCTCGGAGAAACTCGTTGAGAAGTCCAAGTTCACCTCGATCGACCTCAAGGAATTCGAAATCTCAGTACGTGACACCAAGCTCGGTCCCGAGATGACCACTTGCGACATCCCCAACGTTGGTGAATCCAAGCTCAAGAATCTTGCAGAAGACGGCATCATCCGTGTCGGTGCCGATGTCCGCCCTGGTGACATTCTGGTCGGCAAGATTACTCCCAAGGGTGAATCCCAGCTCACTCCAGAAGAAAGACTGCTCCGCTCCCTCTTCGGTGAGAAGGCCCGTGATGTGAAGGATACTTCGAAGCGGATGGAAGGAGGTCAGCGTGGACGCGTGGTCTCGGTCAAGGTCTTCTCTCGTGAGAAGGGCGACAAGCTCGACTCCGGCATCTTGAAGAAGATCTACATCCAGATCGCCCAGCTTAGGAACGTCTCTGTCGGTGACAAGCTCGCTGGTCGTCACGGTAACAAGGGTGTGATCTCGAGGATCCTCCCTGTCGAGGACATGCCATATATGGCCGATGGTACTCCCATCGACGTCATCCTCACTCCGCTCGGTGTCCCAAGCCGTATGAACCTTGGTCAGATTCTCGAGATGCACCTTGGTCTCGCTGCTCACACTCTCAACTATCAGGCGATTGTGCCTCCGTTTGCTGGTGCGACTGAAGAAGAAATTCAGGAAGAGTTGGTCAAGGCTGGCGTTGCTAAAACTGGCAAGGTTACTCTCTACGATGGCCGCACTGGAGTGAAGTTCGACCAAGATGTCGCTATCGGCTACATGTATGTTTTGAAGCTTCACCACATGGTTGAGGATAAGATCCACATGCGTTCTATTGGTCCGTACTCTCTCATCACCCAGCAGCCACTCGGCGGTAAGGCGCAGAACGGAGGTCAGAGATTTGGAGAAATGGAAGTTTGGGCCCTCTTGGGTCACGGTGCTGGGCACACACTCCGTGAGATGCTCACTATCAAGTCAGACGACATTGTCGGCCGCTCTGCCGCCTTCGATGCCATCGTGAAGGGCGAGAAGATTCCGGAGCCAAACCTACCTGCCTCCTTCAACGTGCTTATGAACAACCTTCGTGGTCTCTCTCTGGACGTGGACCTCGAGAGAGGGGATTCGACTGGGCCGATGATCTCTGAGAAGAATAAACAAAACTAATATGACCATGAACAACCAATACAAAAGTACTCAGGCTGAGTCGAAGACCTTCGAGGCCATCTCGATCAAGCTAGCTTCCCCTGAACGCATCAAGGAGTGGTCATATGGTGAAGTCACCAAGCCAGAAACCATCAACTACCGCACCCAACGCTCTGAGAGAAACGGCCTCTTCGACGAGAAAATCTTCGGTCCAGACAAGGACTTCGAATGTTACTGCGGCAAGTACCGCGGCATTCGCTACAAGGGTATTATCTGCGAGAAGTGTGGAGTGGAAATCACTCGCTCTATAGTGCGCCGTGAACGCATGGGCCACATCGAGCTCGCTTCGCCTGTTGCTCATATCTGGTTCCTTAAGAACGTGCCTTCGAGGATCTCACTCGTTATGGGCATTCCAGTCGCCGACCTCGAGAAGGTGGTCTACTTTGCCGGCTATATCGTCACCTCAGTTTCTGAAGCAGAGAAGGAAAGGGTCTTGAAGGATCTGGATTCTGAATTCAAATCCAAGTTCAAGGCCCTTCAGGATGAGAAGTCGAAGACCGCCTTGAAGGAGCTCGCTCTCGCTACCAAGCGTGACATCGAGTCTCTCGTACCAGGCAAGGTCCTAAACGAAGTTGAGTATCACCGTTCTTCCCTCAAGTACCCAACCAT